>CBFDAY010000191.1:0-5957 GCA_965602895.1 uncultured bacterium | reverse complement strand
TCCCTCGAGCCGATGTCCGAGCCGGCGCCGCGTCTTGAACGCGCCGCACGGGACGCCGGCTGCCTGTCCATGGTGAAGATACTCGCGCCGGGCCAGGCGGTGTCGGTGCTCGGCCCCGAACATATTGAAATTCCGGACGGCCTGTCTGTGGAGCGGGGCCGAAAAAAAGAGACCGTGTAAAGAGGCATCCCGACGCATCAGTCAATCGAATATTTTGCGCCCGGGCGGGAGTTTTTGATACAATGTGCCAGCCGGAATAAAAGAAGGATAGAAAACTCGAATCGCGAATTTCAGTAGAGGAAGGGACCGGCAATGTCCGATGCCGCAAAATTAATACAGCGACGAATAGAATCGAGCATCAAAGTCAAGCAGCGCTTTTCGAAAAGATTGATGGGCGACATAGCGCTGGCAGCGCAAAGAATCGCCGAGTCCTATCGCGATGGAGGCAGGCTCATACTCCTGGGCAACGGCGGCAGCGCGGCGGATGCCCAGCACATCGCGTGCGAACTCGTCGGGCGATTCCTTCGCGAGAGGCGTCCGCTCGACGCGATCGCGCTCGGCACAAACGTTCCCACCCTTACCTCCATCGCCAACGACTACGGCTACGGCCGCGTGTTCGAGCGCCAGCTTGAGGCGGCGGCAAGACCCGGCGATGTTGTGCTGGGCATAAGCACGAGCGGCGATTCCCCGAGCATCCTCCGGGCATTGAAACTCGCGAAAAAGATGGGCTGCGCGACCGTCGCCATGACCGGCCAAACGGGAGGCAAGCTCAAAGGCGCGGTCGATATACTCATCAATGTCCCGTCGAAAGAAACACCCCGCATCCAGGAGTCGCACATCCTTATCGGGCACATCATCTGCGAGCTTGTCGAGCGCGCGACCGAGAAAAAAGGTAAGTGACCGCGGTCCCGGCGTCACTGACCCGCGCGGATTGACATCCCCTAAATCCGTGCTATGCCTTTTTAGTGATCCTGAAGCTTTTCGGAATGATGCGCCTCACAAGCAGCGCCGGCATGGATACAAACGAATCCGCCTCCGCCGCGATGGGCCGGTGGCGTGAGCGGCGACTTACGACGTCTTTTCCCTCCACTCATAGTATCCGACGACCTTCGAATAAGCGGCGATCGCTTTTTCGGGGGCGGTGTATAAGGGATAGGCGGCGCTCTGCAGTCTGTTGCAGAACTCGGTGTCGCCCACAAAGCCGGCCATGCTGATCAGCATGCACGGCTTGGTGAGATCCGGTTTCAGGCCGACCATCAGGTCAAGGTATTCCTGCTGGCCCGAGGAGTTGAGCCCGCCGCCGATGAGCAGGATGGCATCAACGTTTTCGTCCTTGTCCACGACCCTGAGCGTGTCGGGATAAAGGCTGATTATGCCCCAGGGGGCGACGCCGAGATCGACCGGATTCCTCAGGCTTGCGCCCGCGGCCGGGACGAATGTCTTGAGCTGCTCGATGGAGTTTTTGGACAGTTCGGCGAGCTTGAGTCCGCCGCGGTCGAGCGCGTCGGCGGCGGCGACGGCGGGGCCGCCGGGACCGGAAATTATCGTGATGCGTCTTCCGGTGGTCTCCGGCATATAATGGAAGGTCGTCGCGATGTCGATCATCTCCTCGACGCTGTGCGCTCGGATAACGCCGGTCTGCCTGAGCGCGGAGTCCCACACCTCGTCCGAGCCCGCCAGCGAGCCCGTGTGCGAGGCGACGGCGCGCGCGCCCGCCTGCGTGGCGCCGCTCTTCCAGATAATGACGGGTTTCTTGAGGCTCGCCTTCTTGAGGGCGCGCAGCAGGACGCGTCCGTCGCGAGTGCCTTCAAGGTAGGCGGTGATTATCTTCGTCTTGTCGTCGTCCGCAAGATAGTCGATGAAGTCGCTGCTCGACAGATCGCACTCGTTCCCTATGCTGACGACCTTGCTCAGACTCATCCCCCTCAGCGTGGCCATAAGCGTCACGAACGCGCCCATCGACCCGCTCTGCGAGACAAACGCCAGCGTGCCCCGGGTCTGCGGCATCGACGGGAAAAAGGCCAGTCCGGATTCGGGGCAGTAGACGCCCATGCAGTTGGGCCCGACCAGCCTCAGGCCCCCGGCGCGGGCCGCCGCCACCATTTTGGCCTCGCGCTCGAGGCCGGCGGGGTCGCCCGTCTCGCCGAAGCCGGACGTGAAAATGATCGCCGCCTTCACCTTTTTCCTCACACAGTCCTCTATGACCTCCATCAACCGCTCGACGCCGACGAGCACGATCGCAAGGTCGACCTCTGCGGGAACCGCGCTCACGTTCGGATAGGCTTGCAGTCCGAGTATCTCGTCGGCCTTCGGGTTAATCGGAAAGACCTCGCCTTGGAACCCCGGATCGAGCAGGGCTTGGAGGAAGACCAAACCCGGCTTGAAGCTGCGCGGGGCGCCTACTACAGCCACCGTTCGGGGGGCGAATACTGCCTGCATCTGTTCGGGTGCGTAACTCATCCTGCGTCCTCTCGCTTATATTGCATGGGATAGCGGACATCGGGAGAATCGCTCGGTGATGCAATCCGGTTATGGGCGCATTGCATCCTATCACAGCCTCCGGTTTGATTTCAATGAGAGCAGCTCCATTAGCGAAGCCGAAAATGCGCCCTCGGCGTCTCGCAGGTCGCCGAGGAATCCCCGCCTGGAGCCCCAAGACCTTTTTTGACCCTCGACAAATTATCTTGAAAAAAATCTTGCGCAGGTTTTTCCTTTATGCTATAATGCCGCGCAAGCGATAAGAACTCCTGTGGGTCAATCAAGTAAAGATTCCTTATGGCGTGGCGATTTGAAAGGAGGGGGGCTACCAAGAAAGGGTGTGTGCGTGCTTCATTGGAGAAGTTGTTTTCGGAGGAGAGCAGGTAAGATAAGCCGAAAGGAGAAGCTTCATGAATAAAGGCGACCTGATTGAAGCTGTAGCCAAGGACCTGAAAGAATCAAAAGCCGCCGCCGAAAGGGCGGTCAACTCCGTTCTGAAGAATACGACGAAGGGTTTGAAAAAGGACAAGAAGGTGCAGCTCGTCGGCTTTGGAACTTTTGATGTTCGCAAGCGCAAGGCACGCAAAGGGCGCAACCCACAGACCGGCGAGACGATCAATATCAAGGCGAGCAAGACCGTCGGCTTCAAGGCCGGTCAGGCTCTCAAAGGCAGCATTTGAAGTTTTATTTTCCTCTTTATCGCGGCACGGAAGAGGCGCCTCGTTTCTGAGGCGCCTCTTTTCGCATTTGTGCTTGCGCTGCGAATTTTACATCGATCCCTTTTTCACCCACTCGCCGCTGTTCTTTTGGATCCACCAGCCTTTTTCGGCCTTCTTTCGCATGCTGTTGGCGAATTTCTCCTTGATCTGGGGCGCGGTATCGGGCGGGAGCCCGTTGGCCTTTGCAATTTCCAGATACAATTTCTCGCGATCCGAGTTTTCCGCCTTAACAAGCTTCTTGGCGGCGGCTTTGTCTTTGAGGTTCAGTCCATCAAGGGAACGTATGCTCAGCAGTCCGTCGTTTGTTTCTCCGACAACGCCTTTTGCAAACAGCGTTTTCAGGGAATCGAACCTCTTTGCCCTTGAGTCTACCAGTGCGCGGATGTTGGGCGTGGTAACGTTTATGTCGATTTGGGCGTAAGCCTCGCTCTCGAACGCCATATTCCGCAGCATGCGGCGAAGCATGCTTTCCATGGGCAGTTCGGACTCGGTCGAAGACGACTGCTGGCCGCGGACTTCGTCCTCTATCCTGTCGGCCGCATCCTGCATTTCCGCGGCCGGAAAGTAGACATTGACCGTCACGCAGGCCAGTGTCAGCAGCAAAACGGCGATCGTTGCCATAAAGATCGGTTTTCTCATCCTTTCCTCCTTTGCGGTTGCCAAGCGCCGTAGCCGGTTTCCCGGCTATTCAAACTCGGTATCCTCCGTTGCCTTGATACGATTTATTCTTTCAAGCATAGATTTGAAGCTGACCGTCTGTCCCGGGTTCCGGTTGATGACGTTGATTTGCGGTCCGAGCATCACACCTTTCACGAAGTATTCCGTGTCACCGCGGATCACCTTCCCTTTCATCCTAAAATTATCATTCTTGAGCGTGCACTGAAAACCGATGCTGCTATAGCCGAACTCTTCGAAAAATGATGCCAGCCCGCGGCTCACGCCCGCCTGAAAACCCTGGCCCGTTCCAAGTATAGTTATGTTTTCAACGGCGGCGAAATTTATTCGCTGA
Source organism: uncultured bacterium (assembly GCA_965602895.1). Lineage (GTDB taxonomy): Bacteria > Abyssobacteria > SURF-5 > SURF-5 > SURF-5 > CBDUSG01. The sequence continues at coordinate 1,751 of CBFDAY010000191.1, read as the reverse complement.
CGCACGCCCTTGCGCTCGACCGTCTGGAAATCGGCGGCGAAAGCCGCCGGCTGCCCCTGTGATATCTCGAGCCCCTTGATGGCTCCCTCCATGATTCCGCGGATGGAGCCGAAATCCAGCACCCGCGTCAAAGTGAAAAGGTCTATTTCCTTGAATTCGAGGTCCGTCCTTATGGCGCGCACGGATGATAAAGGATTTACGATGTTCAAAGATGCCATATCGATTGAGCCTCCAAATGCGATCGCCCCGGCCGTGCCGGCGGTCGCCAACGAGTCGGCTGTCAGCGCTATCTCGTCGAAATACGCGCTCAACGTTCCCTCGACTTCGGGCAGCCCCAGCCCTTTCAGGGCCTGTTCGAGCGAGATGTCTCGTACGGTCAACGATGTTCTCACCTCTGCCGAGGGGCCAAGCATATTTTCTCCCTCGATTGCGCCCACGTCGACCGTTCCTCCGAATATGGCAAGGGGGGACGGGTTCTTGATGCTGATCGCGTTCTCCTTCAGCGCGACGTCAAGCTCAAGCGCGGCTATGTCGATCGGGCCGATTCGCATATTGCCAAACCTGATTTTGCCGTAGTCATCATCCGCGAAGCGGACGGCGCCGGTCCGGTCCTCCTGCGGCAAACCGATGTCAAACGGCAAGTCCATCGAGACCGAGTCCATCTCGAAATCACCATCGGCGAGCGCGACGCGTCCGTCGCTCAGCCTGAGTGCGCCGCTTGCCTGCAATCGCTCGCCTTGAACCCGCAGGGAAACGTCTCCCGAAGCGATTCCCCCGATCTCCGCCTCGGCCAGAATGGGAACGGTCTCGGAAAGGAATTCCCCGATGATTTCGTCGAAGGCTTTTCCGATGTCTATTCTCTCAGATTCCAAATCGACCTCGATGTCGGGGGCGGAGGCGAATCGCATATTGCCCTTCCCGGAGATTGTGCCTGTCGGTCCGAGGTCCACCGAGGCGGCGGCATTTTGGATTTGCCTCGTATCCGACGCGTATTCTCCCGAGAAGGTAATCGGGAATCTGTCAGCCGAAAAATCGTTGTAGAATGTGTCAACGAGAATCTCGAAATTCCCTATGTCTCCGGCGGCATCAAATTCCCACAGATTCTCGGGCGACTCGGTCTTGACGCTTCCGGCCAGGTTCATGTCGACGCCCGCGACGGCGAAGATTTCGCCCCGGGAAAACTCGCATTCTTTCAAAGCGGCGCGATATTTCGCGCTCAGCCTGTCCGGTTTCGAGCCCAGCTTCGCGTCGACATCGACGTCGAATTCCAATCGTCCCGATGCCGAAAAGTCCTCCGGGAGTTCCTCGATTACGGGCGACGCGTGTGCGAGCAGATCCTCAATCGATGACGATCGCGCGCGCGCGGTTCCTCGAAGGCGGCCCGAGGCGAATTCATATGAGCCCCGAAGGGAGACCTCCGTTGCGTCTCCCAATTTACAGGCAAGCTCCTTTGCGCTCACGCTCGATGCATCTCCGGAGACCTGCCCGCTTATGGACGCGATTTCGAGGATATCCTCCCCGATGGGGACAAGCGCCCTTGCCGCGCTTATCCGGCCCGGCCCCATCGAAATATCCCCGTCGCGGAATGAAAGAGGCATCTTTATATCGACTTCCTCCAGGGTGAATCCCTTCCATTCGAACCGGCCCTGCCCGGCATTCGCGCGAAAGGAGAGTTCCGGATCGCTGACGAGCCCCTTCATCGTTCCGTTCACCCCGAGCGTTCCCGCCAGTTTCATGCCCCTATAATTGGG
>CBFDAY010000190.1:0-5974 GCA_965602895.1 uncultured bacterium | reverse complement strand
AGCTTTTCGCGATGACGGCCAAAATTGTCATAGACAGGCTGGGGCCCGAAGAGGGTGAAGCCGTATTGAAAGAAATCGTCGAGAGATTCGCCGAGGTACGTGGCAAACGCGTGGCCGAGAAGGTGAAGGCGTTGGGAAAACCTCTTACCCTGAAGAACTTCCTCGTATATAACGATCTGGATTCGGTCGGAGTAATCAGCGATTCAATGCCGGGCATAGAAAATGGGGACCTTCTCTTTGAGATCGGACAATGCAACATATGCAAAGGGGCCGAAGAGTGGGGACTCAGAGAATACGCGCATTACTACTGCAAATACATCGACACAGCGATAATCAAGGCGTATAATCCGGAAATAAAACTCGAAGTCTCCAGGACCCTTACCGGCGGCGATGAAGCCTGTTCTTTCAGATACACGGTCAAAGAGGGAAAATGAGTTCAAATGGAATCATCATATTGGTCGATATGCGGTACGGCCCTGCTTTTCTTCCGCCGTGACCGGGCTCCATAATATCGCTTCACATCCCATGGCTCGCGGCGGCAGCCACGAGGGCCGGCAGCGCCTCCACGATCTCGCAGGCGGCGCCTAGCGTGTCGCCCGTTAGTCCGCCGATCCTCGCATGCGAATACGCCGCAAGCGCGAGCATGCCCGCAAGCGAAACCACTGTCGCAAAAAGCCCCATTTGTCCCGCGACAACCCATCCGACACATGCAAGCATTCCTATGGCCCACAGCGCGTTGAGCGCCGAGCGGCTTTCCTGAAAAACGGTGGCCAGACCGCCCTCCGGCCGCGCATACGGCAGGAGCGCGAGCAAGATCGCCGGCGCGCAACGACCGGCCACGGGCATCAAAAGGATGGCCCCCCATCGCAGATCGGGCGCAATTGATGCGACGGCCGCGGTCTTGAGGCCAATCAGGCATACGATTGCGGCCACGCCCATGGGGCCGGTGCGGCTGTCCCGCATGATTTCAAGCATCTTTTCGCGAGGGCGCGAGCTGAAAAAGCCGTCGGCGGTGTCGGCCAATCCGTCGAGGTGCAGGCCGCCCGAAACGGCAATCAGCGCGATCACGACGAGCATGCTCGAAAGAAACGGCGGAAACACATGAGTTAAAACCGAGTCGAGCATGGCGACCGCGAGTCCGATTAACAGGCCGACCACGGGGAAGTACGGCACGCTGCGGCCCAAGTGAGCCTCCTCGTCGCCCACGCCAACCGGCACAGGCACAATGGTGAGAAATCTCAAGGCCGCAAGGAACGACTTCATTTTTCCGCCTCCGACACGCCTGCCTCCTCGAAGGTCGCGACCTCGGTGAGAATGCTCACCGCCGCGTCGACGAGTCCCATCGCCAGCGCCGCGCCCGTGCCTTCACCCAGGCGAAGATCGAGGTCGAGGAGCGGTACCTTGTCGAGATGATCGTGCATCGCTTTGTGTCCGCGCTCGACGCTCCGGTGCGAAGCGATCATGTAATCGACGCTTTCGGGCGCCAACCGGTGGGCTATCAGCGCTCCGGCGGTGCCGGGGAATCCATCCAGGAGAATCGGCTTTTGCATTGCCGCCGCGCCGAGCACGAGGCCGGCGATGCCGCCGATCTCGAAGCCGCCGACTTTTGCCAGCACGTCCAGCGCATCCTCGGGGTCGGGCTTGTTGACGGCAAGGGCTTTTTCAATAGTCTGAATTTTGTACCGAAACTGTTCATCCCCTATGCCCGTCCCTCTTCCGGTAACCTCGGCTACCGGGCTGCCGGTGACGGCGGCAACGACGGCGCTGGCGGGCGTCGTATTCCCGATTCCCATGTCTCCGGCGCCGAAAAGGTCCGTGGATGGGCCCAGCTCCTTTGCAACTTCGATGCCGGCCTCGATACAACGGATCGCTTCCTCGCGGCTCATCGCGGGTCCGGCCGTCATATTCTTTGTTCCGGCGGCGATGCGCTTGGAGATGATCTTTCCCTGTCTGGCCATCTCGCCGAGATCAGCGGCTACTCCCATGTCCACGACGACAACGCGTGCTCCTGCAATCCCCGCCAGTGCGTTGATCCCGGCTCCTCCATTCACGAAGTTGAGAACCATTTGGGCGGTGACCTCCTGCGGATACAGGCTCACCCCTTCGGCCGCGACGCCGTGGTCGGCCGCCATGGTCACGATGGCGCGTCTTTTGACCTCGGGCCGCAGAGAGCGGGTCATCCCCGCAAGGTCAAGAGCCAGATCCATCAGGCGCCCAAGCGCCCAGTGGGGCATCGTGAGTTGGTCTAACCGGGCTTTTGCCTTCGCGCGGATTGAACCGTCCTGCGGAACGATTTTCCCGATGGTTGATTCGATCAGGTTCATGTTCTGTCTTCTTGCTTCAGTTGTAGCGGAAGACCACATGCGACGAGGACAACCTCGTCCGCCGCCGCGGCTATTAGCTGGTTGCACCTGCCTGCGAGGTCTCGAAAACGGCGGGAGATTTCATTTTCCGGCACAATGCCCATGCCCACTTCATTGGTCACGAAGATAATTGTGCCGGAGCAATCGCCACAGGCCGCAATCAGTTCATTGCAGCGCCGCTCGATAGTCTCCTCGGTGATTTCTCCGCCCTCCTGCAGGCCCTCGTACATCAGGTTGTTCACCCAGAGGGTCAAACAGTCAACCAGTAAAACATGGTATTCGGTCCCTCTTCTTAAAGCGCCGGCGAGATCTTTGGTTTCCTCTATCGTGTCCCATTCAAGTTTGGAGCGGGCCTGTCGGTGGCGGCGTATTCGTTCGCGCATTTCATCGTCTACGGCGGGGCACGTGGCGATAAATGCCCGTTTGCCCGACAGGGCCTCAGCAATCCTGAGCGCGTGGGCGCTCTTACCGCTCCTGCCGCCGCCGGTTATCAGGATGATTCGGGCCATCTTTCGGTCTCTCCATATGAGGGCCAATATTCAAGCCGGTCAACACACCCCGCCCGTCGAATACATCTATGGTAGTGAGCGAGGCGGGCTTTACATCAAACAATAAATACTGCCTTGGGTGTAATCCAAGCAAATGGCAGATCATGGTGCGGATCACGCCTCCGTGTGTGACGGCGAGGATTCTCTGCGCCGAATCCGCCAGCATCCGGTCCGCGCCGCGCTTGACACGGTTGAAAAAGCCCCGCAGCGGTTCCCCTTCCGGGAAGGCGAAATCCTCCTCCCATGCGGCCCAACGGTTTACAAGTTCGGGATCGGAGGCCGCAACCTCTTCGAAGGACATTCCCTCCCATCTGCCGAAATCGATCTCCCGCAGCTCGGGAGCCACCTCGACGCTCAGGCCTGCGGCTCCTGCGACAATCTCCGCGGTCTGCTGCGCGCGCAGGAGGGGGCTGCACAGGCACCGCTCCGGCTTTCCTGCCCGTATATACGGCGCAAGATCTTCGATTTCCCGATGTCCCTCGACAGCGATAGAAACATTCGTCCGGCCGATGAATCGCTTGCCGGCCGTGTTGGATGTGCGGCCGTGTCGCAAAAGCATGAGTGTCTTTTTGCCGGTCATCCGATCTCTCACCGAACATGAAGGGTTGTGACCACTGCGCGAGCTGCAAAAAAATCCCCAAACCCGGCTGCAGGTTTGGGGATGCCGTTTTCCATCCCGGAATGCGCCTTGACTCTAATCTCGTAAGGTCGAAACGCTATGTGAATCCACAGGCAGGTCTTCTGGCTTTCGGTTCATCCTACTCACCGCGCCTTCCCAGCCTCATCGGCCAGTGGCTGCTGCGGCTTTCGTCCCCGTTCACAGCGGCGGATCCGCGACGGACTCTAACCGTCTTCCCTATCAAGGTCCTTGCGGACCTCCTGCAGATTACGCGATACTATAACACTTGTGGAGCGAATGTCAAGAAAAGAATGGGGCTTTAATATGGGCTCTGTCCCCATGAAAAAAATGCAGGAATATCTCCGGCTCCGGCCGGTCTGTTAATTGGCGTACATCTCCTTCAGTTCCTTTGTGAGGAGCTTGCCGGTGGCGTTGCGCGGGAGCGCCGTGGTGAAAAAGATGCGCTCAGGCTTCTTGTAGCTGGCCATTTTCCGGCGGCAGTGCTCGATCAGCTCTTCCTCGGTTACCCGTTCGGACGGCTTGAGCACGACTGCGGCCGCGACGATTTCGCCCCACGCCGGATCGGGAATTCCGAACGCTCCCGCCTCGGCGACCGCCGGATGCGACACGAGCACGCTCTCGACTTCGATCGGCGAGATATTCTCCCCGCCTCGAATGATAATGTCCTTCTTCCTGCCGGCCATGAAAAGAAGCCCATGTTCGTCGAGATAGCCGGTATCGCCCGTATGGAACCAACCGTCGCGGATGGCTTGGGCGGTTTCCTCTTTATTGCGCCAGTATCCCTGCGTGAGGTCTCCGCCGCGAATGATTATCTCACCCGCCTGGTCCGGCGGCAGGCGGTTTCCGGCCTCGTCTATTATCGCGATCTCCAGGCCCGGAACCGCGCAGCCGACCGATTCGAGCGGGTCGCGTCTCCCCGGGGGAGGCTCGAGCGAATGCTCACTTGGCTCGAGCCAGGTGACCCCGGCCTCGGTCAGCCCGTATCCCTGCGAGAACATGCATGGGAGCTTGCGCATGGCCGTGCGTATGAGATCGGGCGAGATGGCCGATCCGCCGTAGACCAGCACTCTCAGACTGTCAAGATTGTACTTGTCGAGGTCGGGGTGATCCACTATCCGGGCCAGCATCGTCGGGACGACCACAGCCATCATCACTTTCTCGGCCTCGATTATCCGCAGAAATTCGTCGACTTTGAATTGCGGCATGATGACCAGCGTGCTTCCAGAGGCGGCGGCCTTGACGGCCACCTGCATCCCGGTGATATGGAAAATTGGAACCGACATAAGGACGGCTTTTTCCATGGAGTCGTCGTCAAAGGCCGTCTTGCGCGACTCGCAGCGCCTGATGATGTTGGCGTGGGAATGCATCACGCCTTTAGGAAGGCTTGTGGTTCCGCTGGTGTACATCAGCAAAGCCGTCGCGTCTTCCGGCACGGCGGCGGGCGGGGCGACGCTGTCGGCATGCGACAGGAAGTCGTTCAGGGCATTGTCCTCGCCGGGCGGCGCGTCGATGACGAGGGTGTGCGTGGTTGCATCGATGCCGGAGGTTACCGCCATCATTTGCTCGGCATAGCGTTTTCCAACAAGCACGATGGTCGGCTCGCAGTCCCTGAGCACATGGGAGAGTTCTTCCCCCTTGAGCCGGCAATTCATGGGACAAAAAATCGCTCCGAGCCTCGATGCGGCAAAGAGGGCAAACAGATGCTCCGGACAGTTCGTGTGAAATACCGCGATGCGGTCGCCTGGTGCGACTCCGGCGGATGCAAAGCTTTTGGCGAACCGGTTCACGGCGCTATCATATTCGGAATAAGTCCATTTTTTTTCGCCGTAGGTGATTGCCGGGCGGTCGGGATACTTCGATGCCGTCTGCGTGAGATACCTCGCGACTGTCATATTCTGCTCCTCTCTCCGCCCGGCGTGATGCCGCCGGACTTAAGCGGGCACAAAACCTATATAACCGCCTTTTCCTTATCGAGTATGTCCGCGACGTCTGATAGGCCGAGCGAGGCAAGCCTTTCGCGGGTCTGGAGCGGTGTGTGCTTGTCCCATCCGTGCCGCTCATAAAATTGATTCTAACAATATCGCCATATCCATGCATAACCAGGACTCCTACCGAAGCGTGCACAATGCAGTGCCAACATTGTCAAAAGGTCCCAAGAAGTATAGGTGCGAATTTATTCGCAAAAAAGGTAATGAATGACAATCCCCTTTCCTAACTATAAGCCAAGTGGCCGAATGAGTTCGGTCCTACAAGATGCATTTGCAATTATGTTGGACATTGGATATGGAAATGGGATTCTGTCACTATGTTATGCGAGCTTCAGCGGCTCGAGCCGACGGAGACTCGTACCCGCATGAGAAATCTCTTCCTCTCAGATGCCGGACCGGATCATCTCCGCGGCGATGCGGTTCCGCAGCATTTGT
>CBFDAY010000189.1:0-6000 GCA_965602895.1 uncultured bacterium | reverse complement strand
GATGTGGGAGCTACCGTCATATCAATCCGAGCAGCGGATGGTCTTTGAGAACGTTCAGCACCGCCCGCTCGCCCGCCCGGATCGAGCGGTCGGTCTCGTTGAAATCAAACATTCGGCGAGTCGGCAGGTGGGGCTCGATCAAGATCAATGGATACTCGATGAAATCCCTCAGCTGAAGCTGCAGGATGCGGCGCATGGTTATGCCGTTGCTCTGCAAGAGTATATCGATTATGCCCCTCTGTTCCGGAACGTCACGGATGTCTCTGAGCGCGGGCAGGCCCAAATTGATGGCTATTATGAGGTCGGCTCCGCGCTGGCGGGCCATTCGAACCGGCAAGTTGGTCATGACGCCGCCGTCGATATAATCCAGATTGTTCATCCTAAGGGGAGGAAAGACCCCGGGCAGCGCGCATGAGCCATACACGGCCTGGTGCACGGGTATATCGTCAAGGCCTTCGCTTCCCCAATAGACCTCTTCTCCCTGGCTCAACTCGACGGCGTTGACAAGAAGCGGCGTATCCAGGAGCTTGAAGCTGTCGATAGGAATGATGTCTTCGAAATAGCGGCGGAGCCTCTCGCCGTGATAAAGGCTTCTGGCCTTGAGCCGCCTGCGCAGAAATTGCAGGACCCTCAGTTCCAGGATATCCTTGCTTTTCAGCTTCAGCGCGAGGTCTTCCATCTCCTTTATATCCATTCCGCCCGCCGCCATGGCGCAGATAAGCGAGCCCATGCTCGTTCCGATGTATTCGTGGATGGGGATTTCGAGGCTTTTAATGGCCTTCAGGGCGCCCACGTGCGCCAGTCCTCGAAGGCCGCCTCCGCTGAGTACGAGCGTAACCTTGCCCAATTTCGGCACCTCCGGGCATATTCATGACGGGCAGGCTGGTGGAAAAGCTGGAATTTAAGGAAAGTATAGCAACTGTGACAACCAAAAGTCAATCGTGGGTTGACACCCATCCGCAGGAGAATACCACAGACGCCGAGGATCGCCTGTCGGGAGGCTGCGCGGGAGAATGCTTGCGGATGACGTTTGCACAACATCTGTGTTTCTAACGGGTTGCAAGGGATAATGTGTGCGCCGTGCATCTCTCCCCGCCTTCCGGCGGCCGTCAAAGCCCCCTGTTGTGGCGGTCTTTGTCTTGGAGACGGGGTTGCCAACAAAACGCTTTTCTGGTATATTATATGTTCGTATAAAAACACAGGTCTCGCAGTTCTTTATGGAGCAAGCCCACGGGTTGGTGCCGGCTGTGTGATGCCGGTTGCCCGCAGGCGCGACGACCGAGGATAAACCATTTTTCAGGAGGTTTTTCAATGGCTATCGTGACGATGAGGCAGTTGCTGGAGTCGGGTGTCCATTTCGGACACCAGGCGCGGCGATGGAATCCGAAGATGAAGAAATTCATATTCGGAGAACGCAACGGCGTGTACATCATAGACCTGCAAAAGACCATCAAGCAGGTAAACTATGTCTACCATTTCATCCGCGAGTCGGTCGAGGCGGGTGGAAAAATCCTCTTCGTGGGCACGAAGAGGCAGGCGCAGGAAGTGGTGCGAGAGCAGGCGGAGCGCTGTGGCATGTTCTATGTCACCAACAGGTGGCTCGGCGGCACATTGACCAACTTCGAAACGATAAGGAAGAGCATCCGGCGCCTGAAAAGAATCGAGAAAATGGAAGAAGATGGCGACTTCGGCACACTGATAAAGAAGGAAATAAACTCCCTGCTCAAGGAAAAGGCCAAGCTCGACAAGAACCTTTCGGGAATAAAAGACATGACCGAGCTGCCGGGCGCCGTCTTCATAATCGACACGAAGAAGGAAGGTATCGCAGTCGCCGAGACGAAGAAACTGGAGATTTCGTCGGTTGGCGTAGTCGACACGAACTGCGATCCCGATGACGTCACGCATCCGATCCCCGGCAACGACGACGCCATTCGGTCGATAAAGCTTTTTACTACTATAGTCGCGGATGCCGTGCTCGACGCCCAGGCGCGCACCCTCGAAGGCCGCGAAGTGCCTGGAACGGAACTGGGCGCCGCGTCTCGAGAAAACAAAGCCAAGGCAGCGCCCGAGCCGCCCGGGCCGGCAACCGAGGGCGACGAGAAGAAACCGGAAGGGGAATGATCCCAGGACGTCCCTGCGCCGCCCGCTCGAGCCAAGACACCCAGAGGCGCCCCCTCCATGACGGCGCGCAAGGCGTCAGACGGAATCGGAATGCGCCGGGTCCGGCCGCGTGATTTTGTCTGCATCAGTGCGAGAACAATCCTTTTTGGACTGGAAGAATGGAGAAGCTTTAATGACGATATCCGCCCAGATGGTAAAGGAACTGCGCCAGAAGACCGGCGTTGGAATGATGGATTGCAAAAAAGCGCTCGTGGAAAAAGACGGCGATATGGGAGCAGCGATACAATACCTGCGCGAAAAGGGAATGGCCGACGCGTCCAAGCGTGCCGGCCGGGCCGCCAGCGAAGGCATTGTCGGCTCGTACATTCACACCGGAGGAAAGATCGGCGTGCTCGTCGAGGTCAATTGCGAGACCGATTTTGTGGCGCGCACCGACCAATTCAAAGAGCTTGTAAAGAACCTCGCCATGCAAGTGTGTTCTGAAAGCCCGGTATGCGTACGTCGCGAGGATGTGCCGGCCGATCTGCTGGAAAACGAGAGACAGATCTACGAGAACCAGGCTCGCCAGACAGGCAAGCCCGAGAAGATCATCGAAAAGATTGTTTCGGGCAAGCTGGAGAGCTTCTATGGCAGGACGTGCCTGCTCGAGCAGGAATTTATTCGCGACAGGAACATGACGATCCATGAGTATATTAACTCCAAAATAGCGGAACTCGGCGAGAACATATTGGTCAAGCGGTTTGTCAGATTCCAGCTTGGCGAGGACTCCTGAGGCCACTATGGTAAAGCGTCAAAAAAAGGCGGCGTACAAAAGGGTATTGCTCAAGCTCAGTGGCGAGGCCATACAGGGGGATCAGGACTATGGGATCGATCCCAAGGCCGTCGCCGTCGTGGCGAGGCAGATAAAAAACACGCTGAACGACCTCCCGCTTGAGATTGCGATTGTCATCGGGGGCGGGAACATCTTCAGGGGAATCCAGGCGGCGGCCAAAGGGATGGACCGTTCGACCGCCGACTACATGGGAATGCTCGGCACGGTGCTGAACGCTCTCGCGCTCCAGGACGGCCTTGAGAAGGCGGGAATCGCGACGCGCGTCGTATCGGCCATAGAAATAAAGGAATTGGCCGAGCCGTATATCCGCCGCAGGGCGATCAGGCATCTCGAAAAGGGCCGCATCGTTATCTTCGCGGCCGGCACGGGCAACCCGCACTTCTCGACCGACACGGCCGCGGCGCTCCGGGCCATCGAGATAGGCGCCGAAGTCATACTCAAGGCGACGAAGGTCGATGGAGTATACAGTGCCGATCCCATGTCGGACAAGCGCGCGCGGAAATTTTCCAGGCTTGCCTATTTGGATGTGCTCAAGCGCGGCCTCAAGGTAATGGACAACTCGGCAATCACGCTGTGCATGGATAACAGCATTCCGATTATCGTGTTCAATTTCAACAAGCGCGGAAACATTCGAAAGGCGCTTATGGGGGAGAGTGTCGGAACCGTGATAAAGGGGGAATGAACCGTATGCGGAAAGAAGTCATTGCGAGTGTCAAGCAGAATATGGATAAGACTGTGGAGCACGTCCGGCGCGAATTTTCTTCCATCAGGACGGGCAGGGCGTCGACGGCGCTTCTGGACGGCATAAGCGTGGACTATTATGGGTCCACCGTTCCCCTGAACCAGATAGCGAATCTCTCGGTCCCCGACGCCAAGCTCCTGCTTATCACCCCGTACGACAAGGGGGGACTGGGCAGCATCGAGAAGGCGATCCTCAAGTCCGACCTGGGTCTCACTCCGAACAACGACGGCAAAGTGATCAGGATCCCGATTCCCGAGCTTACAGAGGAGCGCCGCAAAGACCTGGTGAAAGTCGTAAAACGCCTCGCGGAAGACTCCCGCATCTCGGTCCGGAATATCCGAAGGGAAGCCAATGACCAGGTGAAAAAGGCCGAGAAGAACGGAGAGGTGCCCGAAGACGAAAGCCACCGCATTCGCGACGAGGTCCAAAAGGTTACCGACGGGTACGTGAAGAAGATCGACGACGTTCTGAAAGCCAAAGAAGAAGAAATAATGGAGGTCTGACCGTCGAAGGGCCCGGAGTCGAGTTCGCTCGGCGGCGGGGCGCGCCGACGCTTGGGTTTCGTATAATCCTGATAGCGATCCTTCCGCTTAATTCCCCGACTCGATACATTTTTGAAAAGAAAGGATCATGCATCTCCATAATCCCGGGCAGCTCGATCCGAATCGGGTCGCGAGCAGCAGTACGACAGGCCATCCCGAACACAAATTCTTTATTGACGCGCACGTCCATCTTTATCCCTCCAAGCGGCTTGGTGGACTGATCCGATGGATGCACGGCTTTTTCCCGGATCATCCCGTGCCGATAGACTCCACGCTCGATGATGTTCTTTCAGACCTGAGGAAGCACAACTATGGCAGCTTCGTGGCCCTCGCGTTTTCGCTCGAACCGGAAGAGTCCCGACAACTAAACGGGTTCATGGCGAAAATGGCGGAAAACAATCCCGGCATGGCGCCTTTCGGCTGTGTCCATCGCGACGACGATTCGCCTTCGGCCGTTGTTGAATATGCAATCCGGGAATTGCGACTTGCGGGCCTCAAGTTTCACCCGATGGTGCAGCGGTTCGACCCGTGGGACAAAAAGCTGTTCGGCGTCTACGAGCGAATGAACGAGTGGCGCAGGCCCATATACATCCATACGGGTTTCGAAGACTGGTATGGGTTCCATCTTCCCGAGAGCAGCTTCAGGTCGCTCCTGCGAACTTATCCCGATATCCCTTTTGTTTTCTCACACATGATTTTCCCGAAGCTCGGCCTCGCATTCGACCTGGTCGAGGAGTTCCCGAACCTGTATCTCGATGCAACGAACGTTCCCGGAACGATCATGCTCTTCCGCCGAACGGGCACGCCCGTTCCGGAACTGGATATGGATGAAGCCTGCGAGGGAATGGAGCGCTGGGCCGACCGAATCATGTTCGGCACGGATCACCCGGCGGGCATGGGGTCCATTGAGCGGATTCTCAGCGATTTTCATGATCTCGGTCTCGGCCCCGAGGCCGAATCGAAGATTCTCAGCGGAACGGTTTCCCGCTTTTTGCAGGAGCATTGTCCCGAATATTTCACGCCGCCGGCGCAATAACGCCCGCGCTTTCCTAAGGGCATCCTCACCGGAAAATGGCAAAACAGGATATGAAAAAAGCGGTCGGGAATAGCGACACGGCGGATGAACGCTGCCGCGTTACTTTTCTCGGCCACGCCTCGGCCCTTGTATCCATGAACGGGCTGAACGTTCTGACCGACCCGAATCTCAGCAGGCACATTCTCTTCTCCATTTGGCGCAAGAACGAGATTCCGCTGAAAGTAAGGGATTTGCCGCCGATAGACTTGATATTGGTCTCCCACGGGCATTATGACCATCTCGATGTGCCGACGCTCAGGAAACTGCCCCGCAAGACACCCGCGGTCGCGCCGCCCGGCCTGAAGACCATCTTGAGATGGGCGGGAAGAAAACGCGTCATCACGCTATCCGAGTGGGAATCGCATCGGTTCGGAGATGTGACGGTTACCGCCGTGCCCGCCGAGCATTTCCTCGGCCGGCCGCCGTTTTTCCCCGCCTCAAAGTTTCAGGGCTACGTCATCGAAGGTGACGCCACCATCTATTTCGCGGGCGATACCGGCATTTTCGACGGCTTGAGCGAGATCGGCTGGAAATGGGATATCGACGTCGCGCTTTTGCCCATAGGGGCGTACAGCCCGCGATCATTTCGCCGGCACCATATGTCGCCCGAGGACGCGATCGAGGCGGGCCGCATGCTGCGCGCAAAGGCGATCGTGCTGCGACAGGGCGACCGGCAGGCGGGGCTGGT
>CBFDAY010000188.1:0-6003 GCA_965602895.1 uncultured bacterium | reverse complement strand
ACGTCATCGCTTTCATGCCCGCGTCGAGGATGGCGCTCTCTTTGTCGGGCCGGCTGGTTACGGTCGTCAGAAGGGTGAGCGCGCACTCGAAATCCTGCAGCACGCTGTGGTACTTCGCGTCCATCACAATGTATGAGCCGCCCTGGATTTCGGTTATGCCGGGGTAAGCGCCCGCAACGTTGTAGGTGCCGGTGCCGCCGGCGCTGACGATGCCGACCTCGATCCCGTTCTTCTCAAGGATTTCCTTCACGCTTATGAGCACCTGCATCGAGTCGATGCACGCCTTTTCGCGGTCCTCGAAGTCGGGAACCATGACGACGTGGCCCTCGTAGCCCATTATGCCCTCGAACTTGAGGCCGGGACTGCCAAGGAGCACTTGCGCGAGCGACAACGCTTCCTCGGCGCTCTTGACGCCGCAGCGGTGCATGCCGACGTCGACCTCGATGAGTACGCGGATGGTCGAGCCGACGGCCTGCGCCGCGTTGGAAAGGTCGGCGGCGTTGTCGGACGCTTCGACGGCGACCATCATGTCGCAGTGGCGCGCGAGGTTGGCCAGGCGCGCAATCTTTTGCGAGCCGACGATCTGATTGGCGATAAGAATGTCGCTGATGCCGGCCTGAGCCATCACCTCGGCTTCGCCGAGCTTGGCGCAAGTGATACCCTGCGCGCCGGCGCGGAGCTGCTTGTGCGCGAGCACGGGGCATTTGTGGGTCTTGATGTGCGGTCGCAGATTGGCGGTGCGCCCATCGAAGAAGTCGGCCATCTTTTGGATGTTGCGCTCCATCTTGTCGATGTCGATCAGGAGGGCCGGTGTGTCGATGTCATACTTGCTTATGTTTTCCATTGGTGTTTCCTTCGTCCAAGGAGGCGCGCGATTTTTGATAATTGCATTGCGAGCTTCAGGACATCTCGGTCTTCAAATCCCCCCTCGGTTCCCCTTTTTCAAAGGGGGAGGCCGAAACGGCTCCAGCGACTCGCTGGTCAGCTCGCCAGCTTTTCCCGGATGAAATTGATGGGTTCTTCGAGGCGGCTTCCGGTGGCGAAAACTTCGGCGACACCCATTGTCTTCAGTTTCGGGACATCCTTGTCGAGTATTGTTCCACCGACCAGCACCATCTTATCTTCAGCGTTTTGCTCTTTGAGCTTTGCGATTACCTTCTCGGTCAGGCTTATGTGCGCGCCCGAGAGAACGCTCAGGCCGATAACGTCGACGTCCTCCTGCAAAGCGGCGGCGACGATCTGCTCCGGCGTCTGGCGCAGGCCGGTATAGATGACCTCCATGCCCGCGTCGCGGAGCGCGCGCGCTATCACTTTTGCGCCGCGGTCGTGTCCATCCAGGCCGGGCTTGGCCACGAGCACCCTAATCTTTTTTCCCGCCATATCCTGATCTCCTCCTCTGAGATTGCTCACAAAAAATCGGCCGATCAAATCGCTGCCGGGTCTGTTCCCCCGGCGTCGAGAATTTCAAGTATCTAAACCACATCCTCATCGCGCAAGGCCTGAATTTCCGCCGGCGAGAGGTTGAGAAGAGAGCCAAGCACCTCATCGGTGTGCTGGCCGAGTGTCGGAGGCGCCGCAAACTTGCCGTCTTCCATCGCGGACGATTTTATGGGGTTTCCGACGGCCTCGTAAGCGCCGATCTCCGGATGATCTATCTCGACCACCATCTTGCGATGCCGCACCTGCGGGTCGTTCAGGGTGTCCCTGATATTGTTCATCGGTCCCGAAGGGATCTTGGCCTCACGCAATGGCTTCATCCATTCGGCCGTTGTTTTCTTGAGAAAGACTTCGTCGAGTATAGCATACAGGTCGGCCTTGTTCAACGCTCGTGCGATGAAGTTATCGAAGCGTTCGTCGGACAGCAAGTCTTTGCGCTCGATTATCTCGCAGAGAATCTCGAAGTCCTTATCCTGAAATGCAACGACGGCGGCATAACCGTCCTTGGTCTTGAAGGCCTTGAAAGGGGCCGCTAAAGGATGTTTTGCGCCGCGGGTTCCGAGAATCTCATCGGATGCGATATAGGTTTGGGCGAGGTACATCAGCAGCGACACCTGCGAATCGAGGAGGCTGATGTCCAGCATCTGGCCGCGCCCGGTCTTTTCGCGCTGGTACAGGGCCGCCGATATCGCATACGCGGCGAACATCCCGCCCGCGAGGTCCCCCATGGGAACGCCCATGACGACGGGGTCGCCGTCCTCCGGGCCCGTCAGGCTCATGGTGCCGCCCATGGCCTGCAATATGATGTCGTAGGCAGGAAGATCGCGGTATGGGCCGTCTTGCCCGAATGCGGAGACCGAGCAGGAAATGATCTTCGGATTGTGCCTGCAGAGAACATCGTAAGTGCACTGGAGTTTCTCAAGCGTGGCGGGGCGGAAATTGTCGTAGACCACGTCGGCCTTCTTGACCATCTCGTAGAAAAGCTCAAGGCCCTTTTCCTTCTTCAGGTCAAGGGTGACGCTCTTTTTGCTGCGATTGATGCTGAGGAAATATGCGCTTATCCCCCTGAGTGCGGCCTCGGCTGCGCTCGTTCGCGTGAAATCGCCAATGCCGGGCTGCTCTATTTTGATGATCTCCGCGCCGAGATCTCCGAGAAGCATGGAGCCGTACGGACCGGCCAGGTAGCGCGAGAGGTCCAGAATTTTCACTCCCTCAAGGATTTTCTGCATGGCTTCCTCCGCCTATGGACAACACAGGGCGGCCAACTCGCTCACGTCGCCACGGGTCTCGATAGCATTCACGAATTGCAAAATGGCATCCGCCCTGCCTTCCGGCAGCAAACGATCGGCGAACGAGCGGAATTTTTTCACGAGATCGGCCTTGCGCCGCTCTTTGTCGGCGCCGAGTTCGAAGGTGTCGGCGCTGGTTTTGAGTTCGCGGCCGTCTCGCATGCGAATAATGACCTCGGCTTGCGTGATCCCGAACTCTTCGCTGGCCTCGACCTTTATTTTTTCTCGCAGGCTGACCAGACGCTCGCTTTGGACATTCTCATCGGTGAAGAACTCCTCGCCTGTTTGTCCGTCGGCGAGCGCGAGCGCGACGCAGAATGCTATGCTGAACTTTCCCTCCAGCCCCGTTTGAGGTTTCGGTTTTCCCGCGATCTCGACCGCGACGGGCGCCGCCTTGATGTGAACCTCGCTGATGTCCTCTATATCGGCTTTATCCCGCAGTTCGAGCGCCGCGTCGATCGCAGGATGCGTTTCGAAACAGGATGCATGTCGCTTGAACATCACGTTCCGGATGGCGTAATTGGTATGGAAGTCGCCGGAGAGCATCTCCGGATTCGAGTCGGGCGAGAGCACGGCGCAAAAACCCGCTTCTCCGGCGAGGATGTCGTCGGAACAGGTGAACCCTTTTGCGGCGAGCAGGGCGGCGAGGAGGCCGTCCATAGCGGCTTTTCCGGCGTGGAACGGTTTTGTCATCGTGCCGAAAACCTGCCTCAGGCCGGCTGCCTGGGTGCCCGCCAACCCGATACTGTAGTTGATTTTCCCCGGGTCGAGCCCGAGCAGCTTGGCGCAGGCGACCGCGGCGCCGAAGCGCCCGATGGTGGAGGTGGCGTGCCAGCCCTGCTGGTAATGAAACGGCAGCACGGAAGAGCCTATTCGGCATTCGGCCTCGAAGCCCGCTATGAACGCCGTGAGGAAGTCGCGGCCGTTGGAGTTTCGCGCCTCGGCCAATGCCAGCAGCGCAGGCATCACGGGCACCGTCGGATGTCCCATCATCTGAAAATGGACGTCGTCGAAGTCAAGCGCGTGAGACGCCGAGCCGTTTATCAAGGCGGCGTTCAGCATGGAGTTTTTGCGGGCGTGGCCGATGATGCTCGCCTGCGGCTCGCCACCGACGGACTCCGAGACCTCCATGAGGATTTTTGTCAACGGCTCATGCGCGCCACCCAATGTGACTCCGATCCAGTCGAGCAGGCAAAGCCTTGCCTCTTCCAGCACATCCTGGGGAAAGCCGTCGAATTCGATCTCTGCGATTGCGTCACATAGTTCTTTAGTCAGATTCATCGCTCCGCTCCGGATTTGTTCCAGCCAGATGTATCCTATTTCCCTTTGAAATCAGCCTTGCGCCGTCCAAAAAATGCGCTTACCCCCTCCTTTACGTCCTCGCTGAGGAAGCAGTTGGCGCTCAGATTGTCAAGCTCGGCGAGCAGGTCGGCGTCGACGCTGCGATCGAGCGTGCCGTGATCGAGCGCGGCCTGCAGCACACGTTTGCTCCCCCGGACCGACAGGGGCGCGTTTTCGGATATTTCCATGGCTATGCCGTAGGTGAATTCCTCCAGCTCTGCCTTGGGGACGACGTAGTTGGCAAAAGTCACTTCCTTGGCGCGCTGCGCATCGAGCGGTCGTCCGATGAAGAATATCTCTCTCGCGATGGAGACTCCCACGAGATTGACGAATCGCTGGTAGTTCTCATAATTGAGCAGAACGCCGATCTTCGCCGATGGCACGCCCACCTTGGCGGTGTCGGCCAGTATCCGCAGGTCGCATGCGACGCTGAGCTGGCATCCCGCCCCGAGGGCATAGCCCTGGATCATGGCGATTACGGGATTCCTGTGTCGCTCGACGCTCTGGAGAGCCGCCTCGATGAGGCCTCCATATTCCCGGGATTTCTCCGGACTTGTCCAGACCTCGAACTCCGATATATCGGCTCCCGAGGCGAACGCCTTTTCACCCGCGCCTCGAAGGATGACGCACCTGACGTCGTTGTCTTCGTTAAGCTCCTGCATTGTCTCGGCGAGCCATTTCCACATTACCGAAAGCATGGCGTTGCGCTGCTCCGGTCTGTTGATGGTAATGGTCGCGATGTAGCCCTCTCTTTCGAGCAGTATATAATTTTCGTCCATATAAGCCTCCGGGCTGATCTGTCGGAGCCGGGACCAGCCTGATTATGAATTGAAAGGTCAGATCAAATTCCGGGTGAGGATACCCGGACCGGGCCGGTATCAGGCAGCGCCTTCGAGGACCCATTTTTCGAGATGGCGCAACAACAGATCGTAGTCGACGTTGTCGGGATCGAGGTGGCCCATCATGGTTGTTCCCTGGCAGCAGCCTATCAATATGAGTGCGAGCGCCTCGGTGTCGACCCCCTTGCGGAAGAGTCCCTCGCTTTTGCCCTGCTCGAGAATGGCGACTATGCTTTTCTTCCACTCGTAAAAGATATCCTTTATGCTCTCCGCCAGCGGGGATTCGGATTCCATCGTCTCCGCCGTCATGACGGCGAGCAGGGCGCACCCGTGGAAAATATCGCCGCGATACATCTGGGTCATGATACTGACCATGCGTCTTATCCGGCTCTTGGTATCGGGCTCATGCTCCAGGGCGGCGATGACGTGGGTCATCCAGAAGTTCTTGGTGCGCCTGAGCACGGCGAAACCGAGTTCTTCCTTGCTTTTGAAATGGAAGTAGAATCCCCCCTTCGTAATTTCGGCGCGCTTGAGAATCATGGCCAATGAAGTGTTGTGAAACCCGTGTTTTCTAAACAACTCCATCGCGGCGCGCAGGATGCGCTCTCGCGTCGTGGGAACGGATGATTCGGGGGTGGGAACTGAGGTCATATTATATTACACCCTTGTGCCGATAGACGCTCGCCTTTTGTCGCGTTGCCGCGTTTGGGAGCAGCGAGAGGGTCGGCACGCTAGATTACGGATGTAAATGTATCAAAGCACACGGTCTTTGTCAAGGCAGTTTGACAAATCCGCCCGTCGGGAAATAGAATAGTCGAAAACCCGCGCGAAGAGATTCCTCAGCCTGCCGGGACAAAGAAGGCTGTTATCCATCCAAGGAGGAATGATATTTTGAAAAAACCTGGATTTGCCGCGGTTATATGCATGGCCCTGCTGCTTTGCTCTCACGCCTTCGCTCAGGGAAAGAAGGTGCTGTTTTTCGAATCGGCCATCGCACCTGCCGACACGACTTTCAGCGATGAGCCGTCGGGATTTTCCATGCTTGTGGATGTTCTGACGGCTGACGGGATGCTTGTTGCATCGATGTCTTCGGGCGA
>CBFDAY010000187.1:0-6023 GCA_965602895.1 uncultured bacterium | reverse complement strand
GCCCGGAGCCGCCCGGGAAGGTCACATCCAGCACGCGGGGCGTCCCGCCAGTCAGGCATTCCTCAAGTCCCAACTCGTTTGCGCGGCGGCCGAGGAGGTCCTTATCGGTGCCGCCGAGCAGGCGCCTGCCGCTGTCATTGACCAGTTGAAGGCGTTGAGCGCCGTCGAAGCCGAACATCGCCACGTCGATTTCCGCCTGGATCTTGCGAAGCAGCGCCGTCGCCTCCAGCGCCCCCAGGCCGAAGCTTTCCATCTCGCTCGGCAGGAGGAACACATCGGCCTTCGAGAGGATGTCGCCCACGTTTTCGACCACCCCGACAAAGCTGACCTCGGCCGCAATGCCCAGGGCTTGCGCCCGAGCAATTGCTTTTTCCCTGTCGGGGCCGTCGCCGACCATTATCAGCCGCGCGGGCGTCGCCTTGTGGACCCGGCCGAAAATCTCGATTACATCGACCGTTCTTTTTACAGGCCTGAAATTGGAAACATGAACGACCGTGGGGACGTCCCCGGGGCCTGTGTCTTCGCGCGTGTATTCGTCGATGTCAATGAAGTTATATATTGTTTCGATATCCCTTTTGAGTGAGAACGAGCGCATGGCCGTCTCGGCCAGCCAGTTCGAGACCGCAGTGACTGCGTCGCACTGGCCGAGCAGAAAGCGCACGAGCGGCTGATACGAGGGGTCCGATCCGACGAGGGTTATGTCGGTCCCGTGCAGCGTGCACGCTACTCGCAACCGCTGAGGCGCAATCATCTCGCGCGCGAGAAACGCGCTCAGCGCATGTGGGATCGCATAATGAACGTGGAGCAAGTCGAGCCCGGCATGCCTTGCGACCGACGCCGTCTTGACCGCAAGCGCCATCGCGTAGGGCGGATACCTGAGCGGGGGATAGCTTGTTGCCTCGACCTCGTGGACGGTTATGCTCGGATGTCGCTTGCCCACGAGCCCGAACGGAACATCGTGACAAATGAAGTGGACTTCGTGTCCTTCATTCGCCAGCAGTTTTCCAAGTGCCGCCGCTATTGCGCCGCTGCCGCCCACCGTGGCGTGGCAGGTGATCCCGATCTTCATGTGCGGCACCAGAGTTCGAAGGGGTTCTCGATGCGCGGCGTCTCGCGCATATAGTAGGGCTCGCCGTACATGGAGCCGACCATGGCGCCGTATGTGCGGTCTCTCAGCGCCAGAAAATCGAGAAAGCCCGGCTGCGAGATCCGCGTTTCGTCTTCGCCGGCGGAGTCGGGCCTGTAGAACTGCGACGCGTGGGCCCTTACCGCCTCCATCTTCCGCTCGAAATAATCGTCGATCGGGACGATGAACGTGGGCTCGAAACGGGTGCGGGTCATGTAATGTATCACTCTACTCGGCTGAAAACGTTTCTGTCCGGTGTCGATCTTCTTCAAGCCCGAGAAGTAGGCCGCGTCCCTCACCAGCTTTCCCGCGTTGGCATGGTCAGGATGCTCGCATTCC
The DNA here is from genome assembly GCA_965602895.1 of uncultured bacterium. GTDB lineage: Bacteria > Abyssobacteria > SURF-5 > SURF-5 > SURF-5 > CBDUSG01. The sequence goes on along the minus strand of CBFDAY010000187.1, from coordinate 4,558 downwards.
CGGTATGGAATGACGATTAGCGACGGACGATGCTCGCGAAGCGCCCGGATCACCTTGAGGCGCGCCTCGGGCGTGTTGGCCACGTCGCCGTCGGGCATGTCGAGACATTTTCTCAATCTCGCGCCGATTATTTCGGCGGCGGCCTGCGCCTCCTGCGTGCGGATCTCCGGCGTTCCGCGTGTGCCGAGTTCGCCGCGCGTAAGGTCGATTATGCCGACGCCGAGGCCGCTGTCGACCAGGCGACAGAGCAGCCCTCCGGCCGTCATCTCGACGTCGTCCGGATGCGCGCCGAAGGCCAGCACGTCAAGCGTATTCTCGCGCGAGCTTTCAGACATAGACTATCTGCCTTTCGAAGCTCGTGATATCGAGCCCTTCTTCGAGCATTGGGATAAGCTGGATCCCGTACGCGAACAGGTAGGGGTAGATGTTAAGCACCCGCTCCTGCTCTTTTCCTTCGGGGAACAAGTGCGCCCTGAGCTTGCTTATCTGCTGCTCGACGACGTCGAGGTCGGTCTGCTGCGCCTGCGCCAGCTTGTCCCTGAGCTTGTCCATTTCGTATCCGATCTTTCTCTTCAGTTTGTCGACGGGCTCGACGAGCGTCGGGTCGACGTCGTTCACCTCGCGCCTGAACTCGTCGAGCGCCGTCTGCATGACGTCGAGATTTCGGTCGCACGACTGGATGATGGGGCGGGGGGGCTTTTTCGAGGCAATCGTCCGGATCAGATCGCTGTGGTTCTGGCACGCGTCCTCGACGCGGAGCCCGTATCTTTCAAGGATCTTCGCTATCTTGCTTTCGACCAGCACGGCCTGGCTGCGCGGATAGATTATCGGCATAACGAGGTCGAAGAAAGTGTATGCGTCGCGCATCTGGGCGAAGTAGGATATCTCTCCCGGCCCGGCCACGTAGGCCACCGTCGGCAGGATGTGGTCCTGCACAAGCGGCCTGAGCACGGCGCTGGGGCTGAAGCGCTGGGGCTCTTCGGCGAGCATGTCGAGCATTTCGGATTGGTTGTATTCGAGTCCGACTCGCTCAACGATAAACTTGTCGTTCTCGAAGCGGACCTTGTTTCGCCGACCCTGCGCATACAGGAAGAAGTTCACGTCATCCGGCTTGCGCTCGATCTGCTGGTGGTATCCCAGCCTGCGTAGCTGGGCGCCGGCCTCATTGATGATATGCGACGTCCGGGGGGCCGACTTTATCTCGCGTCCGATAACCGGCCGCGCAAGCTGGCGGCACGGCGGCAGGTGGGCGTCGAGTATGATCAGGCCGTATGAACCGAAGAGCGCCTGCATCTGGTGGGAGAACCAGTCGGCGAGCGAATAGCATCGGCCGAGCGAGTTTCGCAGCAGGTCCACGAGGTATGACTTGAATTCGCTTTCGTTGGTGTCGCCCTCCATCAGGTCGATAAGGAATTCGAGCGAGGGCTCCAGCGGGATGTCGAATATTGATTTCCCATCGACGTCGGCCTGCGGCTCGTAGATGAGGCTTATGACGCGGTTGTCGCGGTTGATGAACTCGATATGGCGGACTTCTTTGAAGTCGTGGTCCTCCGAAGCGTTCCAGAACACGGGCACGGCCGTGACGTCCAGCTTCTCGGTCACATATTTCGCAAGCTTAATCGCCGTGATGGTTTTGTAGATGGTATACAGCGGTCCCGTGAAGATTCCCGGCTGCTGGCCGGTGACTATCGTCACCGTGCCGTCCCGGCCAAGCTTGTCGATGTTATCGAGCGTCTCGTTGCCGCAGTCCATGCGCTTGTTGTAGAGCTTGATCTCGTTGAGCTGGTTTTCGGTAAAGCGCCTTTGCTGCGTGCCGCGCAGCTCGCCCATGGCGTTTTCCAGATCGCGAGGGTTATACCGGAAGAACGAGCGCAATTTCCTGAAATCGTTGCAGTAGTCCGAAAGGAGCTCACGTACCCGCGCCATCACTGTCCTCGCTTTCCACGGTTTGATCCGGCGGCCGAATGCGAAGCGTGCTCGCCCACGCGGACGAGCTGCATCATGTTCGTTGTCCCGGCAACGCCCAGCGGATATCCGGCCGTGATGATTATGTTGTCGCCCTTGCGCACCATCCGGCGCTTGAGAAGCTCCCGCTCCACGTTTTCGATCATATCGTCTATTGTCTCTGCTTTCGGGGTGAGGATAGGCTCGACGCCCCAGTACAGGCTCATTCGCGCAAGCACCCTGCGATGCTGGGTGGCGCCGATTATCGGAGCCTCGGGCCTGTAGCCGGATACCTGCTGTGCCGTAAAACCGGACGAAGTGAAGCATACAATAAGTGGGATGCGAAGGTATAGGGCGGTGGACTGGACGGTCAGGCCGATTGCATCCTCGAAGCTGAAATCTCTTCTTTGCCCCAGGCGACTAAGCCTTCTGTCCCTTTTTGCAAGGCTTCCGGTCATGTACTTATCGGCCTCTTCCCCTATTCGCGCCATCATTTTCACGGCGCGGACGGGATTGGCGCCCACGGCGGTCTCGCCCGAGAGCATGACGGCGTCGGTGCCGTCGTATATCGCATTGACCACGTCGGAGGCCTCGGCGCGCGTCGGTCGTGCCTTTTCTATCATCGATTCCAGCATCTGAGTGGCTGTTATGACCGGCTTGCCCGCCTTGATACAGCGAGCTATGATGTCCTTTTGGATCTGCGGCACCTTCTCCGGCGGCATCTCGACGCCGAGGTCGCCGCGCGCTATCATTATGCCGTCGGCGGCGGAGATTATGTCGTCGATGCTGCCGACCGCCTCCGGCCTTTCGATCTTGGCGATAACGGGGATGTCCGCCCCGAGCTTTTTCAGCAGTCTCTTCAGACCCGCGACGTCACGCGGGCCCCGGACGAAGCTCAATGCAAGATAATCGACGCCGAGCGCGGCTGCGAAACAGACGTCTTCGCGGTCTTTGCGCGTGAGCGACGGCTCCGATATCTCGACGCCGGGCAGGTTCATGCCGCTGTGCTCGGTCAGCTTTCCGCCCTGGACGACCCGGCAGCGAACGTCGCGGCCCTCGACCTCAATGACCTTCACCTCGATTGCGCCGTCTTTGATCAGGATACCGTCGCCGCGCTTGACGTCCCGGTGCAAGCGCCCATAGGTGGTCGACACCGTGTCGCCTGCGCCCCTCACCTTTCGAGTGGTGATGGTCAGGGTGTCGCCCTTTCGAAGATTCAATGGGGCGCCTGCCAGTTCTCCGATTCGCATTTTGGGGCCCTGCAGGTCGCCGATCACGCCAATCGGCTTGCCCGCCGCTTTGGCCAGTTTGCGGATCCGGCGGAAATTTCGCTCGTGACCAACGCGCGTTCCGTGCGAGAAATTCAGGCGGGCCACGTCAATGCCCGCGTCGATCATCCCGCGCAGCACACGCTCATCGCTCGAGTTCGGGCCGATTGTCGCGACTATCTTTGTCCGGCGCATAGAAATCCGACATAATTTTGGAAAGAGGCCGTAGAAATGATTGGCAATTGAGTAATTATATTAGAACCGGGGCGGATTTGCAATGAGGCGGTGCGGAGGGATTCCCCCATGAATTGCCGCGCGGGGTTCGTCATAGCGCAGGGGCGGGTCCCCGTGTTCGCCCGAATCGCACCGGGTAGACCGGTCGGGTGAGGTTGCGGCATGGCCGTCTTCCACGACCGCAGATCGTTTTGACAGCCCATGATGGCTGTGCTAAACTTGGTGAGTGAAGGAGATTCAGACGCGGTTTCGAATATGAAAGAGCAAAAGAACAAAAACCCGATGGTGGTGGGCGAGAGCCTGCAGTTTCCGTTTTCGAAGGGAATCCTGTCGCAGAGACTCCTCGCCATCGGACTCGGGGCCGATGAAGCCTATGGCATTGCGGAGAAGGTGGAGGCCCGGCTGCGCCGACGCAAATCGGGCCGGATCGAGAAAAAGCGGCTCACGGACATTGTCGGCAACATGCTCGAGCGGGAGCACGGCAAGGAGACCGCCGAGAGATTCTTGAAGTGGAATAGATTGTCCTCGCCGATCCTGGTTATGGGCAGAGGCTCGGGGGTTCCTTTCTCCAAGGGCATACTCTCGCAATCGCTGGAGGCTTCGGGCATCGAGCCCGACATATCGCACGCTCTTGCCCTGACCATAGAGAAAACCCTCATGCGGCGCCGCAACCGCGAGGTCAGCAACGACGAGCTTCGAGACCTGACCGGCAAGACGATCGAGAAGAAATACGGCGCCGCCCGCGCAGATCGCTACCTGCTCTGGCGCAGGCTCACAAACCCCGCCCGGCCGCTGATCATCCTGCTCGGCGGCACGGCCGGAACGGGCAAGTCCACCATCGCGGTCGAGCTTGCGCATCGGCTGGGGATAACCCGCGTCATCTCGACCGACTCGGTTCGCGAGGTCATGCGAATAATGTTCTCGCCCGAGCTCATGCCCACCATCCATAAATCGTCGTTTAACGCATGGGAGGCGTACGGCCTGCCTAAGGGCGTGCGGGAGGACATCGTTATCTCGGCTTTCATGGAACAGGCCCTGCGCGTTTCGGCCGGAATATACGCGCTGATGGACCGTGCGCTCAATGAGAAGATAAGCACGATAATCGACGGCGT
>CBFDAY010000186.1:0-6041 GCA_965602895.1 uncultured bacterium | reverse complement strand
GGTCTCAGAGTCCCGCAAGTTGTCCAAGGCAAGGCACAGCCACGCAGGGATATTGAGCATATTTCAAGTGGCTGCAACGCAGCATTGGGCGATTTGCGGGACTCCCTTCGGGCGAGTCGATAAGCGGTCATCTGCTGTGTTGCATTCGCTCGAAATAGCTATGGCTAGTCCTGCGCTCATGCGCCTTGCAGCTAACCGCTTCTCGGCTCGCTGAAAACAACAATATACGGTTGACGCGACACTAGACAACATGGGGGAACTCCTTTTGACACCAAGGGGGCATTTTGTTATACTCGCTCGCATCGGAAGAAACACCCTGTCTGAGAGCGGATAAAGCCCAAAAGAGAGCCCGGCTTCGGCAGGCCTCCGCTCGTGCCGCACGCTCCTGAAACGCGCCGTCATATGAACGAAATCGCCCGATCCTCTAAAACCCCGCCTGCAGAATCGAGCCCCGCCCCGTCACGATTTCATCAGCATGTTGCCGCATGGATTGTCCTGTGCGCCATTGGGGCGCTGTTGTTCATCGAGTCCTATCAGCGGTGGGGGCATCCCATTATCGACATCGGGCGCGACCTATATCTGCCCTCGCAGATACTCCAAGGCCGCGTTCTCTATCAGGAACTGCTCTACAACTACGGCCCCACGGTTCCTTATCTGCTGGCGGGTATCACGTCCGTACTCGGAGATCATCTCCGGGTGTTCGCCGGCGTCGGCTTTGTCAGCGGCGTCTTGACCATGATAGCGCTGTACGCCGTCGGCGCCCGGCTCGGCGGATGGGTCGAGGGTTTCGGCTCTGCGCTCATGTTCCTCATCTTCGGCTTCTTCGCGAATTCCACATGGGGATGCAACTTTATGCTCCCCTATGCCTACTCGGCGACGCTGGGGACCATGTTTGCGCTCTGGTCGTTTTACTTCCTCTATCGATACCTGTATGGCGGGCGAAGCCGGGTCTCGCTCGCATGGAGCGTCGGCCTTCTGTTTGCGACCGTGTTCACAAAACACGAGATAGGATTGGCGATCGGGCTCGTCCACGCGCTTGCCTGGTGGGCGCACGGGATTCCTCGCAAAACAATGGCGGCAATCATGGGCCTCGGCGGGGTTCTCGTCCTCGTGTTTGTGGCTGCGTTTGCGGCGGACGATCCGGGCGATCACGCGCTTTTGTCCGAGAATCTCCTGCGTTATACGGGCAACATGAAGGACCTGTTTTTCCACAGGGTCGGCGGATTGGACCAGCCGGCCGAAAATATGGCGCTCACCCTGAAATCGTCTGTTCAGATTATCGCAATAATTCTCTCGGCGAGCGTTTCGGGCGCAATGCTGCCCGCGATCCGGCAGAACAAGTGGGGCCGGGCCCTGACAGGAATCATTGCGGCCTTGGCCTGCGCCTGGCTTATCGCGCGCTGCGCGGACGTGAAGCTGTTTCAAGCGAGCCTGCTTCTCGCATTTGCGTGCTGCGTCTATTATGCCTTCAGGAACCGGCGGGACCCTCTGCTGCTGCTCTCGGCGTTCGTGCTGCTTTCCGCTTTGCGAATTCCGCTGAGGTTCTATCCCGTATGGTTCGGCTTTTACCTCGTGGCGCCGGCGTACCCGTTTGTCATTCATGCGCTCGGAACGCGACTCGCCCCCAGGCTGCCCGGCCGCCGTTTCATCGCATGCGCGCTCGCGGGGCTCGCGATTGTTATGCTGTTCCGGTTCGAGATGTCCAGCTCGCGATCGTACCGCGCCATGACGAGCACCCTGGTGACGCCCAAGGGCGCGCTGCGGGATTTCCCCGTCGGACGAGCCGAGGCCGTCTCCGAGCTCATCGCCTATATCGATGAACGTTTCCCCGAGCAAAGACCGAGCATGGTTGTGTTCCCCGAAGGAGTCAGCCTCAATTATTTTATGGATATGAAGAACCCGACGGCCTACTATTTGTTCATTCCGTCCGAGGTGAACTCGCCTGCGCTGGAGGAGCGAATAATAGAGGAGCTTCAGGTCTCCCGGCCGGAGTATATCGCCCTGACATCCCGGTATATGCGTGAATTCGGCCTGAAAGGGTTCGGGATCGATTACGGTTTGCGGCTCTCCGCCTGGATAAACCGGGGATACTCCATGGAGCGCGTCTTCGAGGGGCCCGATGGGACGTCGTGGAAGCTCGTGCTCATGAGGCGCCGCATCAGGCTGTGAATATTGCCGCCGGGCCCCTCCGGTTTGTGCCTGCGGCCCTCAAACGTTGTTCCCCCGCCTCTGTAGGGCCGAATTCATTCGGCCAATTTCTCCCCGGCTGATTTCTTTGATGCGCCAATGATGGTATGTTATACTTAAAGACCGTTTCATACACGGGCATCGACGGTGTGCGAGCATCCGCGCATATTGAGGGATTGAGAGATTATGGCGTTTCTTGGGGATTTTCTTGCCACGGGGATCGGGAGCGTTCCTCACACCGATCCCGGTCGCATAACAAAGCTGATCATTGAGAATTTCCGCGATGCCCCCTTCTGGCCGCAACTGAGCCGAAGACATTTCTTCGAGCAAATGCTCGTGCAGTTTACCGAGCGCCTGCCCGGCATAAATATAGATGAGGGCGCCCGACGCGTGAGCTATTCCGCCTCTGACCCCGAGGCCCAGGCCGAGTTTTACGAGAATTACCTCGCAGGCAACGCTGAATATTTCGGCATGTCCCCCGACTACGCGGCCGGCCTGCCGGCGTTCATCGAGGCGCTCAAGGCGAATGGACGCGCCTCGCCGCGGTTTTTGAAGGGGCAAATAGTCGGTCCGGTTACGCTGGGGCTGAGCGTGTTGGACGGCGATGGGCGCGCAATAATTTACGACGATATCGCAATCGATATCGTCATTAAATGTCTCGAGATGAAAGCCCGGCGGCAGGCGCAGCTTTTCGAGGAGATGGGTTCGGACCCGATAATATTCATGGACGAGCCCTACCTGTCCAGCTTCGGCTCGCCGTTTGCCAGCCTTAGCCGCGAGCGAATCATCGGAATCTTGAATGATATCGCGCGTCCGCTGCGGCAGGCCGGGGCAAAGGTCGGCGTTCACTGCTGCGGCAATACCGATTGGTCGATGGTTCTCGAAAGCGAGATCGACATAATCAGCTTCGACGCATTCGAATATTTCGACGGCTTTGCGTGCTACGATTCGCATATAGCCGATTTCCTCGGGCGCGGAGGCGTCGTGGCGTGGGGCATTGTGCCCACCGTCGCGTACACGGGCGCGGAGACGGCGGCTTCCCTCTCCGACCGGATCATCGCCCATGTGGAGGCGCTGGCCGCGAAAGGAATCGACGGCGCGCTTTTGAGCAAGCAGTCGCTGATCACCCCGGCTTGCGGAGTGGGCCCTATCCCCGACGAGAGAAAGGCTGAAGGGGTGCTGACCCTGGCCTCGAAGGTTTCGCGCGAGATCCGCGGGCGGGAAACGTAAGGGCGAAAATGCTGAAACCGGCTCGCTACATCCTCATCCTCGCTGCTCTCTGTTCGGTTCTCTCATGTGGAAAACCGCCGGAAGAGCCGCCGCTGCGCGCCGGAGATGCTCCCGGCGAAGCGCCTTACCCTGCGCGCATCGTCTCGATGGCTCCGAGCATTACCGAGGTGGTCTTCGCGCTGGGCCTGGGCGACAGGGTCGTCGGCGTCAGCGCTTTTTGCGACTATCCGCCCGAGGCCGCAAAGAAGCCGAAAATCGGCGGCGTCGTGAACCCGAACATGGAGGCCGTGGTGGCGCTCAACCCCGACCTCGTGCTGGCGCTGCCGAATGCGACGCAAGAGAGCATGTTCAGATCGCTCAGACAGTTGGGGATAAAGGTGCTCACCCTCAAAAACGATACGCTGGAAGATTTTTTTAACACGATTCGCGCGATCGGAGAAGTGACCTCAACCCAACCGGCCGCCGACGAGATGAGCGAGCGGCTGCGCGCCAAGTTCTCCGACATCAGCGACAGGGTCGCTTTGGGACCCCGGCGAAAAGTGATGTTCATAGTGGGAGTGGACCCGTTGTTCGTGGCCGGCCGGGACACGTTCATTGATGAGCTTATTACCATCGCCGGCGGAACGAATATCGCGGCGGACAGCATCTCGAAGTATCCCCAGCTCGGCATCGAGGAGGTCGTCTCGCGGGCGCCGGAGGTTATCCTGTACACATCGCTCAACTTCGAGCTTACGCCGAAGCAGGAGGCCGAGGCAAAAAGGCTGTGGAGCGCGTATCCCTCGATTCCGGCCGTCAAGAACGGCAGGATACACGGACTCGTGGCCGACTATGTCACTCTTCCCGGCCCCAGGCTGGTCCTCGGTGTGGAAGAGATGGCGCGCGCCATTCATCCCGAAAAATTCGAGCGGAAGGAGCGGACCTAGTGGAGCGGCTCACGGCCAGGCGTTGGTTGCTGACGGTCGGCGTCATGGCGGCTCTTTTGATCTTGTCGGTCGTCGTATGCTCGCTCATCGGGCCGACGCCGCTCGATCTCAGGCAGGCCTTCGACAGGACTCTTGCGGTGAATCCGCAGGCGCAGATACTCTTCGGCATCAGGCTTCCGCGCATCCTGCTCGCAGGTCTGATAGGGGGCGCGCTCGCCGGGGCGGGGGTCGTCTTTCAGGCGATTTTGCGCAATCCGCTTGCCGATCCGTATATTCTGGGAATTTCCAGCGGCGCTGCGCTGGGCGCCGCCATAGGCATCCTGATGAACGCCCATCGAAGCATCCTCGGGTTCAACGCCATGACAGTGTGCGCGTTCGCGGGAGCGCTGCTCACGATATTCTTCGTCTACGCCGTCGCTCAGAGCTACGGCCGTGTCGTGACCCATTCGCTCCTGCTCACGGGCGTGATAATAAACTACGTGTTCGCCGCGCTCATAATGCTTATCACGTCGATCGTCGATTTCACGAAGGCGCGCGACATTATATTCTGGCTGATGGGCAACCTCGGCAAGATAGAGTATCGCTATTCGACGATCCTGACGACCGGCGTATATATTTTCATCGGCGCGGGCGTGCTGCTGTGGTATTCGCGCGACCTGAATCTTTTGAGCCTCGGCGAGGCGTCTGCGGGCCAGCTCGGCGTGGAAGTCGAAAAACTGAAAAAGATAGCGTTCGTCGCAACCTCGCTGATTACGGCCGCCGCCGTGGCCGAGGGCGGGCCCATCGGGTTCGTGGGGTTGATTATTCCCCACGCGATAAGGATGCTCTTCGGGCCCGACCACAGGCTTCTGTTCCCGGCGGCCTTTCTTGGAGGCGGCATTTTCCTTATTGTCTCGGACACGGTAGCGCGCGTGGGTGTGCGGGGAACCGAAATTCCAGTGGGCGTGATAACCGCCCTTTGCGGCGGGCCGCTGTTCATCTTCCTTTTGCGCAGTCAGATCAGAAAGACGGGGTGATGCAGTTGACGATAGCTTTGCCGAAAATACTCGACGCGATGGAGCAGCTGGCGCCGGCGCATCTGGCGCTTGAAGGCGACAACATCGGCCTGCAAACGGAGTGTTCCCCTCGAATAGGCAAGGTGCTCATTTCGCTCGAAGTCGATACGCGCGTCGTCAGCGAGGCGAAAAGACGCGGGGCGGATCTAATAATAGCGCATCATCCGGTCATTTACCGCAAGCTTGACAGAGTCACGGGTGACGATTTCGCCCAGCGCATCGTCATATCGGCCATCCGCAGCGAGATCGGTATATTCATAGCCCACAGCAACCTCGACTGCGCGTCCGAGGGCGTAAACGACGTGCTCGCGCAAAGGCTGGAACTCCAAAACGTGCGTCCGCTGAAGACCTCGCACGAGGAAAAGTATTACAAAGTGGCGGTATTCGTTCCCGAAGATCACGTCGACAAAGTGCGCGCCGCGATGTGCAAGGCGGGAGCCGGCAGAATCGGGGAGTACAGCTATTGCAGTTTCCAAGCGCCGGGCGCCGGCACGTTTATCCCTTCCGAGGAGGCATCGCCTTTTACGGGCGCCATAGGCAAGCTCAACAAGGAGCCCGAGCTGAGGCTGGAAGTGCTTGCGCCGGAGGGGGCGCTGGCCAACGTGCTGGCGGCGATGAAAATTGCCCATCCTTACGATGAGGTCGC
>CBFDAY010000185.1:0-6069 GCA_965602895.1 uncultured bacterium | reverse complement strand
GCTTCGGGCTCGCCGCCCTCGAGGCGATGGCGTGCGAGACACCGGTCGTCGCCGCGAACGTCGGCGGACTCGGCGAGGTCATCGAGCACGATCGGTCGGGCTATCTGCTCGCTCTGGGCGACGTGGATTCGATGGCCGAGCGCACTATAGAGATACTGCGCGATCCGGAGATGCGGGCGAGAATGGGAAAAAGAGGTCGCAGCATTGCGGCGGAGAAATTCAGCCCCGGGACAGCGCTGAGCGCATACATGGACGCGTACGATTCATTGCTTCAATAAAGGTTAAATCAAATGTCTCATCGGCGTCTTCATTTTTCAATGGCTTTCCTGATGTCGCTATTTATTGCGGTCGGCATGCTGGCGGTTCCCCTGCTTGCGACCCAAATAGGCTCATCCGAACTCGAGCTTGGGATCATCGGCTCGGCCGCCGCTGGAACATACTCGCTCATCGTGGTCTCGGCCGGCGTGCTCTCCGACAGGCTCGGCCGCAAGCGGGTCATCATCGCGGGTGCGCTTTTCACGGGCATTGCCTACGCCGCGATGCCGCTGAGCCGGTCGCCCGTGCATCTGATTTTCCTCATGGCCGCGTGCGGATGCGGGATGGCCGCGTTTTGGCCCGTTCTGGAGGCGTGGCTGTCCGAAGAGGGCGACGCCGACGAAATCCGGCGCGGTCTGGGAGGATTCAACGTAAGCTGGAGCGCGGGCGGCATGCTTGGCACGCTCATCTGCGGCATTATCTACACTATGAGCGGCGCCCTCGCCTTTATGTTTGCGGCGGCGGGAACATTCGCGGTCGCCTGGCTGGCATATCTCCACAAAGAGCCGGAGACCGGCCCGACCTCGGAGGCGGCCGGTCATGCCGCCGCGCCTGAGGAAAACGCCGCCGAACCGGTAACCCGCTCGATGCTTTATGCGGCATGGATCGCCAACTTCGCCAGTTGGTTCGCGATATCCGAAATCAGGGTCCTCTTCCCCAAGATGGGACTTACTCTTGGGATGTCGCCATGGATCATCGGAACGATCATGTTCTCCATGGGAGTGGCCCTTACGGCGACGTTCCATATCATGGGCGCTTCCGGGCGCTGGCACGGAAAGGCGTCTCCTCTGCTTTCCGCGCAGGCCCTTATAGTATTGCTGCTGATCCTCTCGATCCGATTCGACACGGCGGTCGCCCTCGGGCTCGTCTTCGCGGGGCTCGGGTTCGGCTTCGGCGTCACATATTCATACAGCCTGTACTGTAGCGTCGTGGGCAGCCTGAACAAAGGAGCGGCCAGCGGCAGACACGAAATGGTTCTGGGAATCGGCGCGCTCCTGGGGCCTCTCATGGGAGGGGCGGCCGCCGAGATGTTTCAAACGCAGCGCGCCCCCTATATGCTCGGCGCCGGCCTCGTGCTAGCCGCGATGATTGCCGAATCCGCGGTATTGTCATTGTGGAGAGACCGGGAATTTTAGGATTCTCCGCCACCCCGGCCTGTTAACCTGATCTCAGAAAATGGTTGACAACGCCTCCGCCAACTGGTAGGATTTTCTTGGATCGCCTCTACCCCTCCCTCATGAAAGGATCTCCTGATGAAAAAGCGTGAGTTGTTTGATGAATACGCCCGACGCGTGACAGGCGGCGGCAGACTTTGTCGCGACGAAGCCGCCGAGATATTGGCAACGCCCAAGGAAGAAGTATTCCACCTTCTGGCATCCGCCAACGACGTTCGCCGACACTTCAAGGGTGACAGGTTGGACTTCTGCGGAATCGTCAATGTGAAATCGGGCGCATGCCCGGAGGACTGCGCCTTTTGCGCACAGTCGGTCCATCATGACACCGATGCTCCCGTCTACCCGCTAATGGAAATCAACGAGGTGCTCAAACGCGCAAGGGCGGCCGAGGCGGCGGGCGCGAACAAGCTGTCTTTCGTGACAAGCGGCCCCGGCGTCGAGACCGAAGAGGAGTTCGAAAGAGTCTGCGATTCGATCTCCGCGATCACCCGCGAAACGAGTCTCGACAGGTGCGCCTCCCTGGGCGCCCTCGACCGCGAACAGCTCGAAAGGCTCAAGGCCGCAGGCCTGCAGAGCCTCCATCACAATATCGAGACGGCCGAGAGCCATTTCGACAGCATCTGCTCTACACATTCGTACTCCGACCGGATCAGAACGGTCGGCCTCGCGAAAAAAGTCGGATTCTACGTGTGCAGCGGCGGAATATTCGGAATGGGCGAATCCGCCAAGCAACGCATAGAGATGGCGTTCGCCTTAAGAGAATTGGATGTTGATTCGGTCCCGCTGAATTTCCTGAATCCGATTCCCGGCACAAAACTCGAGACGGCCGAGCCTCTGTCGGCGCTCGATATCCTGAAAACCATTGCGATGTTTCGTTTCGTCCTGCCCGACAAGGATATCAGGGTCTGCGGAGGGCGCGAGCGCAATCTTCGCTCGCTGCAACCCCTCATGTACGTGGCGGGCGCAAACTGCGCCGTGCTCGGGAACTACCTGACCACTCCGGGGCGCGACTCCAGTGAAGACCTGGAAATGATAGCCGACCTCGGCCTTAGAGCCGCTACCGGAGGCACATTGAGCGTGAACCATGACGACACCGCAAAAAAACTCAGTGGCGCAAAAGCATAGCGCGATCGCCCGCGAACTCGAAGAGATAGAAGCGTGCGGACTCCTGCGCAAGCCGAAGCTGATCTGCGGGCCGATCGGGCCGCGCGTTGTCATCGACGGACGCGAGACGCTGCTTTTCTGCACAAACGATTATCTGGGACTCGCAAATCATCCCGCCGTTAAAGAAGCCGCCAAAAAGGCCGTGGACGAGCATGGGGCCGGCGCGGGAGCATCGCGTCTGGTGGCGGGCACTCTACCCATTCATTCGCAGTTGGAAAAAGCGCTCGCAACGCTAAAGGGGGCTGAATCTTCCCTTGCGTTCGGTTCGGGCTACCTGGCGAATATAGGGGTCATATCCGCCCTTATGCGGCAGGGCGACATCATCTACAGCGACGAACTGAACCATGCCAGCATTGTCGATGCGTGTCGCCTGAGCCGCGCGGCGGTGAAGGTGTTCCCGCACCGCGATATCCGCGTCCTCGGAAACATGCTTGCGAGCGAGACGGCCCGCGGCCGGAGGCTGATCGTCACCGACGGCGTGTTCAGCATGGACGGCTACATCGCGCCGCTTCCCGAGTTAGCGGAGGCGGCCTCTGAATTCGACTGCCATCTTATGGTCGACGACGCGCATGCGACCGGCGTGGTCGGCCCGGGTGGAAAAGGGACGGCCGCCCATTTCGGGCTTGAAGGACGCATCGACATCCAGATGGGCACGTTGAGCAAGGCGCTGGGAAGCTACGGCGCGTTCGTCGCGGGCTCGCGCAAGCTTATGGATTATCTGATCAACCGCTCCCGCAGCTTCATCTTCACGACGGCCCTTCCGCCGGCCTCGGCCGCAGCGGCGCTGGAGGCGCTAAGCGTCATCGAGCGCGAACCGGAAAGGCGAAGCCGGCTTTGGCGAAACGCTTCGCTTCTTAAGGAAGGACTGGCATCCGTTGGATTCGACGTCGGCTCTTCAGACACATTCATCATTCCGGTTATAATAGGCGGTGCGCGTGAATGCGTCGGCATGGCCGAGGCGCTGCTCGACGAAGGTGTGTTCGCACAGGCGATAAGGCCGCCGACCGTGCCGGAGGGCGCATCCAGGTTGCGGGTCGTGCCCACCTCGGAGCATTCGACGGCCGACGTTGAGTTTGCGCTCGGAGCGTTCGCACGGGCCGGGAAGAAGTGCGGCTTGATCTGAGACGCTGCATCGAGGATAACCCGATGGAGATCGACAAGGAAAAGTGCGTGGGCTGCGGCAACTGTGTCCCCTATTGCACGATGGGCGTCATACGCATCGAGGACGGGCTTGCCGTCGTCAACGAGGACGAATGTGTCGAGTGCAACACTTGTCATCGATGCTGCGAATCGGAGGATCTGAACCCCGCAATCGTGAGGTTGCTGAGAAAGCTGTTCGCCGTTTTCAACTTGCGATACGACGCGCGCATGGACGTCTGCCCAACGGGCGCTCTTGCGCCGCCGGATCTCGAATGGCCGCGTTCGCTCAGGCGCGCATTCAGCGATCCTACAATGACTCACGACAGCACGGGCATGGGCGGTCGCGGCACCGAAGAGATAAAGACGAACGACATAACCGGCCGGATCGGCCCCGGTGAAGCGGGGGTCGTCATCGACCTGGGTCGGCCGGGAACGGGCGTTTTCTTCTCGGAGATCGACAAGATGACAAGGGCGCTCGCTCCCCTCCAAATAGAATTTGAATTCGAAAACCCGCTTACGGCCCTCATGACCGACATCCGGAAAGGATGCCTGCGCGAGGATGTCCTGCAGGAAAAGGTGCTCTCGGCAATTATCGAGCTGAAAGTGAAATTGGGCGGACTGCCCGGCGTGTTGAGGACCGTGGAAGATGTGGCAGGCGAACTGGACACTGTCGTGAGCGTCGGGGTGTCCAGTAGGTGCGATGACGACGGAAGCATCCCGCATGAGCGCGCGTGCGCCGAGGCGGGGTATGCGCTCTCGCCAAACGGCAAGACAAACCTCGGGCTGGGACGCCCCGTCAGAATGGGGGAATGAAATGACTAACACCCTCCACAGAAAAGGAACAGTCGAGGCGCTCAAGAGCGACTTCGTAGTCTTCGCCACGCCCACGCGCAGCATCTCGCCGGAGCTGCCGGACAAAATGAGGCGCTTCACGGAAATCTGCCTGAAGCACGGGCCTGTCAACGCGGCCAAGGTCGAGAACATGGTTATGAAACGCCTCGACCCTCGACGCATCGAGGAAGAGGCGGAGGGCGAGATAGTTATCACGGCCACGTTCGATAACGTCGAAGCCGTGGCCGCGGTCGTCGCAGACCTGAAGGAGGCCGACCTCGGCATCCCCGTGAACATCAGCGGGCTTTTGGAAGAGGTGAGCGAATGCTGCCGCAAGGTCGGGATGACGCGGCACAGTGCGGAGCAGTCGCTCGGCGTGTTCGGGAAAAAGGACCGGCTGCCTCCACTGGAGGTAGTGGAAATAAACAGCATGTGCGGACACGGCATGGTTTCGTTCAATCTCATCAAGAAGATCATCGAAGAGGTAAAGCTCGAGCGCATGACTCCCGAACAGGGCGCATATCATCTGGCGAAACCCTGTGAATGCGGGGCGTTTAATCCCACGCGGGCGCGGCGGATGCTCGAAGCCCTGAGGATGAAAGGATAAGGATGCTCCCATGGGATTCGCCGTTTTCATAACAGGCACCGATACGGAAGTCGGCAAAACTGTCGTCGCCGCCGGCCTGGCGATGGCTTTCAGCAGACGCGGGATCGACGTCGGCGTAATGAAGCCGGCGGTGACAGGCTGCCGGACACGCAGGGGAAAGCGCATATCCGAAGACGTCGATTACCTCGTGCGAGCGAGCGGCGTCAAGGACGACCCCGAACTCGTATGCCCCTGCATGCTGCACGATCCGCTCGCACCCGAAACGGCCGCCCGGCGTGAAGGGGTCCGCATCGACATTCGCAAGATATTCCGGGTATTCAAGCGACTGAGGGAGAAACACGAGGCGCTTGTCGTTGAAGGGGCTGGCGGCCTGTTCGTGCCGATCAAGAGGAAATACTTCATGATCGACATGATTGCCGCGCTGGGTTCCCCCATCGTCCTTGTCGCGAGGCCGGGTCTGGGAACAATCAACCACACGCTTCTTAGCTGCGAGGCCGCCCGCGCAAGGGATATCGGCATCGCCGGAGTCGTAATTAACGATTACCCTCTCAAGCCGTCGCTCGCCGAGCGGACAAACCCCGAAGCTATTCGCCGCTATGCCGGCGCCCCGCTGTTGGGCGTCTTGCCTCGCATATCAGGCGTTTCCGTCGAGGGAGGAAAAGCGGAAGGACTCTTGGAGGCTATCGAGAAGAGCATCGATATCGGCAGGCTGCTGGGTCGTCTTCGGAGGATGCAGAACTGATGGGAAAAAAGGAGCGCAGACGCGAGGACGCCGAGCGATTGGAGGGCGATGACCGGCGTTTTCTCTGGCATCCGTTCACGCAGATGCGGGACTAC
>CBFDAY010000184.1:0-6081 GCA_965602895.1 uncultured bacterium | reverse complement strand
CGCCGCCCCGCTATTTGGAGCCGGCTTTGAGGTAGACCATTAGGATGGAAATGTCGGACGCGCTGACTCCCGAGATGCGCGTTGCCTGCCCCAGAGAGCGCGGGCGAATGCGGGAGAGTTTTTCCCGGCCCTCGGTTGAGAGGCTGTTCAGGCAGGAATAGTCGAAGGCGTCGGGGATGATCGTGTCCTCGAGTTTTTTTATCTTTTCGATCTGCGCGATTTGACGCTTTATGTAACCCTCGTACTTGGCCTCTATCTGCACCTGCTCCGCAACGCCGTCGTCGGGCATGCTCAGCCCGGCCATTGCGTAAACGTCGGCGAGGTCGAGTTCCGGCCGCCGCAGCAATTGCACCAATGTGGCGCCGTCTTTGAGCGGGCCCGTGCCGCGCTCACGCAGGATGTCGTTGATCTCATCCGACGGCGGGATTCGATGCTTGCTCAGCCTGTCGAGTTCCGCCTCAATCCCTTCGCGCTTTCGCTCAAGCCTCTTGAACATCGAATCGTCCACAAGCCCCAGCCTGTGTCCGATCGGCATGAGGCGCAGGTCGGCGTTGTCCTGCCTGAGCAGGAGCCGGTATTCGGCCCTGGCCGTGAACATTCGATAGGGCTCTTGAATTTCTTTTGTGACAAGATCGTCTACCAGCACCCCGATGTATGCCTGGGAGCGACCCAGGATCAGGGGCGGCTCGCCCCGGAGCTTGAGCACGGCGTTTACACCCGCCATCAGGCCCTGCGCGGCGGCCTCTTCGTAGCCGGATGTCCCGTTTATCTGGCCGGCGAAGTACAGGCCTGCGACCTTTCGCGTCTCCATCGTCGGCGTTATTTGGGAAGGCGGCGCGAAGTCGTACTCGATGGCGTAGCCGTGGCGCATGATCTCGGCTTTTTCGAGCCCCTCAATCGTGCGCAGGAACTCCAGTTGGACGTCCTCGGGCAGGCTGGTCGAGATGCCGTTACAATAGAGTTCGTCGGTCTCAAGCCCCTCGGGTTCGAGGAAAATCTGGTGCCGGGTCTTCTCGGGAAACTTGACGACCTTATCCTCAAGCGAAGGACAATAGCGCGGCCCAATGCCCTCGATCCTGCCGGAATACAGAGGAGATCGATCCAGGTTCCTGCGTATGACCTCGTGCGTTCTCTCGTTGGTGTACCCTAGATAGCAAGGGACCTGCTCGCGCTCGATCTTTTCGGTCGAAAAACTGAATGGCGGCGCCGGCACGTCGCCCGGCTGCTCCTTGAAGGCGGACAGATCCACCGTGTTTTTGTTTATCCGTGCCGGTGTGCCCGTCTTCAGGCGTCCGAGCCCGAAGCCGATCCTCTCGAGCGCGCCCGAGAGCCGCCGGGCGGAAAACTCACCGGCCCTTCCCGCCTCATGTTTCGAAAGCCCGATATGGATAAGGCCGCGAAGGAACGTCCCGGCCGTAATGATAATCGCGCGGCCCTGAAACTTCGCGTCCGTCTGTGTTGTGACGCCCGTGGCTCGCCCGTTTTCGACACATATGTCCTCGACGAGAGCCTGTTTGAGATCCAGGTGGGCCGCCTCTTCGAGCAAATGTTTCATCTTGAGCTGGTAGGCCTTTTTGTCGGCCTGCGCGCGCGGCGCCCACACCGCCGGCCCCTTGCCTCGATTGAGCATGCGGAACTGGATCCCCGTCGCGTCGGTCACCCTGCCCATTATGCCGCCGAGGGCGTCGATCTCACGCGCGATGTGCCCCTTCGCAAGGCCGCCGATGGCCGGATTGCACGGCATTTGCGCGATTGTGTCGAGGGAAATCGTGAGCAGCAGCGTTTCGCAGCCCATCTTTGCCGCCGCCAGCGCCGCCTCGCATCCGGCATGTCCCGCGCCGACCACGATCACATCATATTTTTTCGAGTATATGTACATGAGAGAGGATCTTTTTTCTTCTTCTTTTTCTCTCTTTACGAAAAGAGAGAAAAAGAAGCAAAAAGAGAGAAACGGGGGCGGGTCGCCCCACACATGGGATGCTTCGCATCCCTCCCTTATGGCTGTCACAGAAGTGAATAAAGGGATACGCAGTATCCCATGTCAGCGGCCACCGGCCGCCCTATTTCCCGATGCAGAATTCATCGAATATCCTGTTGAGGAGATCGTCGGTCACGACCGCGCCGACGATCTCGCCCAGGCTGTCGAGCGCATCCCTCAGATCGACCGCGACGAATTCCGCCGACATTTTCCCTTCAATAGCGATGCAAGCGCGCCCGAGGCTCTCGAGCGCCTTTTCAAGGGATTGGCGGTGCCTGAGCCGCGTGACGATAATCTCTTCCGGCGCGATTGCGGCGCCGTCGGTGACTTCGCTGAAAATTGCCTCATCCAGCTCCTTTATCCCGGTTCCCTCCGTGGCCGAGGTGCGGATGATTTTTCGGCCGGGCAAGGCGGCGGCCAATCCCGAAAGGTCGCCCTCCGGCTCGAGGTCGCTCTTGTTCGCGGCAATAATGACGTGCGGTTTGTTCTCCAGCCTCTCGATGATTCCGAAATCTTCGGGTGAGAGCGGGACCGAGATGTCGGCGACGAATATGGCGAGGTCGGCTTCCTCGATTGCGTTCTCGCTGCGCTCGACGCCCAGCCGCTCGGCCTCACAGCCGGGTTGGCAGCCGGGCTCGCGTATGCCGGCGGTATCGGAAAGCCTGAGGGCGATCCCGCGAAGATCGACCGACTCGACGATGACATCGCGGGTCGTGCCGGGCTCTCGCGTGACTATGGCGCGCGGCTCGTCGAGGATCGCGTTGAGGATGCTGGATTTGCCGACGTTGGGTTTTCCGACTATCACGGTCGAGACTCCGTCGCGATAGAGCCTGCCGCCCTCCGAAGATTTTATCAGAGCATCTATGTCGCCCGCCATCTTCCTTACGGACGCCGGCACGCTTTCGCCGGGCGGATGCGGCACTTCGTCTTCGGGAAAATCGATCGTCGCCTCGATGTGCGCGAGGCAGTCGGCCAGCCTGTCCCTGAGCGACGTGATGCGCTCGCTCAGACGCCCCTGAAGCTGGTTTGCGGCGGCCTTCAGGCCGGCGGCCGTCTTCGCGTTGATGAGGTCGGCCACGGCCTCGGCCTGCGCGAGATCGATGCGACCGCCCAGAAACGCCCTTTTGGTGAACTCGCCCGGCTCGGCGAGGCGGGCGCCTCCTTCGAGCATAAGCTCGAGAGTCCTGCGAACGGCGACGATTCCGCCGTGGCAATTGATTTCGACGACGTCCTCGGTCGTATAGCTGTGGGGCGCCCCCATTACACTTGCGAGCGCCTCGTCGACGACGCCGCTTTGGTCGATTACGTGGCC
Source organism: uncultured bacterium (assembly GCA_965602895.1). GTDB lineage: Bacteria > Abyssobacteria > SURF-5 > SURF-5 > SURF-5 > CBDUSG01. Next base: position 2,791 of record CBFDAY010000184.1, on the reverse strand, counting down.
GTGGACCAACCGATGCGTCGGCTGCGCGGACAGGGGCTTTCCGTTCGTCGCCCTGAAAACTTTCTCCGCCGCCGCCACCGCCTGCGGCCCGCTGAGCCTCACGATGCCGATTCCGCTCCGTCCCGGCGGAGTAGAGACAGCGCATATTGTGGCGTTATCGCTCATGGCTCCCCTGGTCTATAAGCACACGCCCCGGGGCCGGCGGTCCCGGCTCCGGGGCGGGGGTTTTGCGAAATTATCTGTCGAACGGCCGAACCGACGCGAGCAGTCATCTCATCGGCTTTTGGGCTTTATGACGACGTTCTTGTAGGGCCCGTCACCGCGACTTTGCGTCTGCACTTCGTTGTCGTCTTTGAGCGCCATATGGATGAGGCGCCTGTCCGCGGCCGACAGCGGCTCTGTTTCCACATCCCGCCGCGAGCTTTTGCTTTTTGCGGCGAGGCGTTTGGCCATCGCCTCGAGAGAACTTTTTCGCCGCTCCCTGTAGCCCTCGATGTCGATCGAGACAGGTCTGGCGCCTTCGTTCATTCTTCCGCTGATGCGATTGACTATGTATTGCAGGCCGTTGAGGTTCTTGCCGCGCTTGCCTATGAGGATGCTGCTGTCCTCGCCCGCTTCGATCGACAGGGCCAGCTTGTCGCCTTTTACTTCTGTTTTCACAGTGGCGGCGAAGCCCATAAGCCTGAGAAGCTCTTCCAGAACTTCTTTGGCCGGCGTGTCATTGGCAGAGGGAGCTTCGAGCTTTTCGCTCGTTATCGGCTGCGGCGGATTGATGGCGGCGTGCGTCGGGCGCGGCGAGAATTTCTCCGCTTCCCGGGCGGCCTTTAACTCCTCATATTCCAGCAATGTGGCCTTAATCTTCGCCTGCTTGCTCCCAATCATGCCGAACAGGCCCTTGCTCCCTTCATCGAGGATATCGACTTTTATCTTCTCGCGCGTTGCGCCGAGAAGGTCGAGAGCCTTTTCGATCGCTTCTTCGGGTGTTTTTCCTTCAACTTCGATTGATACCATTGTATACGTCCTTTCTTTGCGGATCGGAAATTATGCCGCTTTCTGAACGAAATACTGTTGCACGAGCCCGAGCACGGTGGAAACGAGAAAGTAAACCGTGAGGCCTGAAGGCATGCTATAGAAGAGAAAGCCGAATATGATCGGCATATACTGCATCATCTTCTGCTGGACCTCGCTCTGTCCTCCCGCCGCCATAGGGGTCATCTTTTGCTGGATGAGCATCGCCACTATCACGAGGAGCGGCAAGAGATTGATCGGCAGATTGATCGGCGTTGTCAGTGTAAAAAGCCGATCCGGCTCGGACAGATCGACAATCCACAGGAAATGTGCCCCGCGCAGCTCGACGGCGTTTCTGAGCGCCTGGAACAGTGCGATGAATATGGGCATCTGGAACGCTATGGGCAGACAGCCCCCCATCGGGTTGACTTTGTGGGTCTTGTACAGCGCCATCATCTTCTTGTTCATGTCCTGGGGATTGTTCTTGTGTTTCTCCCTCAGCTCGGTCACAAGAGGCTGAAGCGCCTGCATCTCTTTCATGGATTTGTAGCTTTTCTGGTTGAGCGGGAACAGGCCCACCCGCACGACCACCGTCAAGAGTATGATTGCAAGCCCGTAATTCTGAACATATTTGTTGAACCATAGCAGGCCCGCCAGGAGGATCTTGCCAAAGAGATCGAAGAACCCGAAGTTGACGATCTGGCCGAATCCGGGCCCGAGTGATTCGAGGACGTCGGTGAGCATCGGCCCCGCGGAGATGCGGATGCTGTCCGCCTCGACGCCGCCCGGCGCAAGCTGCATCGGCTGCATGTCGAGCCCGATGCGCACTTTTCCCTGTTTCGCATTCTGGGTTTTTATCGAAGCGCCCATGAGCCCGTCGCGCGGCTCGAGCACGAGAAAGAAGTACTTCCTCTTGAGCCCGAGCCATGTCAGGGACTCGGGAAACTCGGCTCCGTCCGTGTATTTTTTGATGGCCTTCTGCTGGAAGTTCTTTTCCACGAGAGAAAAGGCCCGCAACTCATCGTATTTGGTCTGCCGCTCCGAGCTTTCCATTCCCGGCAGCCAGGTGACGGTATAGCTCGCGTGCCCGCCGCCGAGATCCAGCGGCTCTCCGGAGGTGTTTTGAAAAACCGTGCGCATGCTGAAGGAATACTCATCGGCGGGGAACACGAAGGCCTTGATCAGCCGCAGCCGCGGCGTCAATTGTTGCGAGAATACGGCTATACTGCCGCCGACCAATTGCTCGGCCTGTTCCGTGAGACCGTCGGCGCTACCTTGTGCGGCCGCGCTCTCGGCGGCCATCGCGATCACCAGCGTGCGCAGGTCGGCGTCGTGCTCGTCCCCGGGAAGGCAGGCATAGAGCTGCCGCCGTATTTCTCCGGCGCCGGGTTCGGGAAAAAACCTCCCGGAACACGCGCGCAAACCGTTGGCCAGCTTCTCCACCGCGCCGTCCGAGGGTCCGTACAGTTCGAAGTCATATACAAAATCATCGTCGCGCGCTCCGAATTGCGGGTCGTTAAACGTGAGCGCCAGCGGCCACTGCATCTCATCATTATCTTGCGGCACGAGTTCCACCTTGCCGCCGCCGCGCTTCGAATCGAACTCGATGAGCCTGAGCGACGCCAGCCGTCCTCCGAGGGTGGTAAAAGTCGCCGACATGCGCGAGGTCTCCACAACGACGTCGCGCGCCTCTACGAATTCCTTCACGGGAAGCGGCTCGGGCACGGTTTCGGGATCGAAAAAGGGGATCACGGGCTCGCCAAGCGGCGGCGCCTGCTCGGGA
>CBFDAY010000183.1:0-6136 GCA_965602895.1 uncultured bacterium | reverse complement strand
TCGGTGGAGATGACTTACCCCTTTACTTGGTAAGGTAGGATGAAAGGTTCGCCCTCCTACATCCCAAGCAAATCCTGTTCGTCGATGAAGCCGACGGGTTTGCCGTCGGTGTCGAGGACGGGAAGGTCTTTCTTGCGCTCGTCTCTGATCAGGCGCATCGCTTCGCCGACGAGCTTGTCGGGCGAGATTGTCATGGGCGAGCGGGACATGTAGTCTTTGATGGGTTTGGAAAGAAGCTCGGGGTCTTTTTCGAGGCAGCGGCGCAGGTCGCCGTCGGTGAAGATACCGGCCAGGCGCCCGGCCTTGTCCACTATCACGGTCGAGCCTGCCCGCGCGCGTGTGGCGGCTACGAGCGCGTCGCGCACGAGCGCGTCGTCGGACACGATGGGGTTGCGGTCGCCGGTGCGCATCACGTCGCCCACCTTAAGGAGCTGCCGCCCGAGGCTGCCGCCCGGATGATACAGGGCGTAGTCCTCGATGCGGAACCCGCGCTTTTCCAGGAGCACGACGGCGAGCGCGTCGCCCAACGCCAGCGCGGCGGTGGTGCTCGCGGTCGGCGCCAGGTTGAACGGGCACGCCTCGGCCTCGACGCCGCAGTCGAGCACGCAGTCGCTGTGTTCGGACAGGGGGGAATCGAGGTCGCCGGTCATCGCGATCATTTTAGCGCCTATCTTCTTGATGAAAGGCAGGAGGCGCGTTATCTCGTCGGTCTTGCCGCTGTTGGAGATGACGATGACGACGTCGTCTTTGGTCACCATGCCGAGATCGCCGTGGATGGCCTCGGCGGGGTGCATAACGAGCGACGGCGTGCCGGTGCTGGCAAGCGTGGCGGAGATCTTTCGTCCGATTATGCCCGGCTTGCCCATGCCGGTGATTATCACTCGCCCCTTGCAGCCGAGGATCATGTCGACCGCCTGCTCGAAGCCCTCCCCTACCCTGTCGCGCAGCTTAAGCAGGGCGTCGGCCTCGACGCTCAGCACTTCTCTGGCCCTATCTATTATCGACGACATTTCCACCCCTTTTGTGCGGGTTGTGCAAGCACAGGCGAAATTTAACACAGCCGCCCCGACAATGTCAAGGACGCCCGCGCGGCGCTGTCCCGCCGCGACCGCCTTGAAAAGAATCGGGTGTTGATGCTATACTTAGCCCGCCATAACAGCAGGAATCGCCATTTTGCAAAGCTCCAGCCATTCGGATCCAGGTGGTCATTTGATAGAGACCGCATCTCGCATGAGCCGCCTGCGCCTTCGGCGCTGGCGAGCGCTTGCCGCTATCGCGATACTTCTTTCTTTCCTCATAAGCGCCTTTTCCGCGCGCCTTGCGACGGCATCTTCTCGCGCTGAAACCAACCAGGACATCGTCTTTCTCATCGATATCTCATCGAGCATGCGCGGCATCTTCGATGACGTCAAGCGCGCGATCCTCGACTACTCGCGCCAGGCGCGTCCCGGCGACAACGTGGTGCTGATAAGTTTCGGCGAAAAAGTGTCGCTGAGGTTCAGGCAGAAGATATCTTCGGACAAAGACGTGGAGCGGATCGAGAGCGAGCTGCAAAACCTTGAGCCGACCGAGTATTTCACCAACATAACGGGCGCGCTCGAAAGAGGGATGGAAGAGCTTCGCCGGCTGGAGCAGAAAAACCCGGACCACCGGCGCACAATCGTTCTGATGTCGGACGGCAAAAACAATCCGCCCGACGATGTCGCCCGGCCCATGACTTTTGAAGAAATGCTGGAGCAGTATCCGCACCTGACAAGGGAGGGCGGTTCAGGCTTTTTCTACCTCTCGCTCGGAGAGGATCCTGACCCGCAAGTGATGTCGTTCATGGAAGAAGTGGGCGGCCTGTCGTTCGATATGGGCGAAGACGGCTCGCCCGCCGCCCTTGAGGAGAAAAAGCAGCCCCTTGTCTTCGCGCAGGTGTTCGTCGAGCCGGTTTCCATCGACCTCGGCGCAATCCACGGGCCCGAGGCTTCAGTGCCCGTTTCGCTTGCCTTTTTTCCCTCTCGCGGAGACCCTTCGGGGAAAACAATTATGGTGTCGGTGAGCGCGCGATTCAAGGGGAATCCCTCGTGGAAAACCATTGTCGAAGTCAGGCCTTCGGCGATCGGCTGCTCGGCCAGGCCGTGGAGCAAGAGCTTCACAGTCCGGGTGGACAGCGCCGAGCAGGGGACGATAATAGGAACACTCGAGCTCAAGCCCGCGACCGGCCAGGTGCTGTTCATCGAGCCTTCCGAGATCCCCATAACGATGACGATCCGCCAGCCACACGTGGAGGTGGCCCTTGAGGAGAGGCTCGATTTCGGCCCGATAGATCCCCGGTGGACATACGAGGAGACCCAGAGAGTGCTCCTCATCCCGAACTCGGAGGCCGAAGGCGAGCCGATCAAGGCAAGCTGCAGCATCGTTCCGCCCGAAGGGATGTCCATTGCTGCGAAAGTGGAGAAAAACGAGGGATTGCTGGAACTGGTGGTGACGGTCGCCACTGATGAAAGCTTTAGCCCCGAGCACTCCTTGACTCTGGAAGGAACAGTTCGCCTCACGGGTTCCGAGCATGCGCTGTCTTTCTCCCAGGACGGCCTGGAGATACGTATAAGGTCGGCCCCGCCGGACGCCGAAAGCCGTTCTCTCGGTATAGCCGTGTCGGATTTTTTCTCCAGAGCCGGCAAATGGATAGCATACGTTCTCATCGGAGTCCTCGCGGCGACCATTTTGGGGGTAGGAGGATATCTGTGGTTCGGCTCGCGGCCGCGCAGCGCGCTCGAGGGAAAGCTGGTCCTCGTTCATCTGAGAGGCAAGAAGCCTGACAAATCAAAGATCGTGACGATCAACTTGCACAATGTCGGCAAGTCCATCGGACGCGACTCGATAATCTTCGGCAGCGCCAAGGATGTGAGCATCACGCTGCCTCACAAATCGGTCGCCGCCCACCATCTTGAGATCTACGCCGAAATGGACAAAGGAGTCAAACGGATATTCGCCGAGCCCGTAGGCAAAAACTTCGTGATAATCAACCTGCAGAAAATCACCGAGTCCACCCCGCTCAGCGACAAGGACCTGGTCGAGATAGGCGCCTACACGTTCAGATTTGAGAACCCGCACCCATATAAACAGATCGTCGTAAGATACCTCGACGGACGCATCGCGAAGGGAACGCCGGCCACGTGGGACATCGACAGCGACGGCTTCGGCCTGCTCCCGCGAGACGCCCTGCCCGGCTCGACCGAGGAGATATTCGTCTCTTTTGCGGACTTGAAAGCGGTCTACTTCGTGAGAGACTTCGACGGCCAGATAGGGAAAAAGCTCGAATCACCCGAGACGCAGATTCTTGGCATCCGCATGAGACTTACGTTTCACGACGGTGAACGGATCGTTGGATTCACCGCGCAAGCCTACGATCCGATGAGTTCGCGATTCTACTTCTTCCCCGCCGATCAATCGGGCAATACTATTTCAATGCTTGTCGAACGCGAACACCTGCGCAACCTCGAGATCCCCGACCCCACGGACACCGAAGGCTTCAAGCCGGCCGAAGGCGTCGAGCCGATGTGATCCCCCGCCCGCTGGTCCGTCTTCGCGGCCGAGGCATACTTTCAGGAACCGCCGGGGGCGGCCTCAGGCTTGATCAGAAATCCGCGAGCGTCGGGGCGATTCCGGCCGCGCTCATGTGGCAGGTGTCGTTCATCGCGACCACGACCGCGCCGTCTCCGGCCAGCTCAATGACGTTGTAGGCGCAGTTGTCCTGACGTATCCTCCAGAAGGCGGCGTTGCCGAGCCCAAGCAAGGCGCACATTACGACCTTGGTCACAACGCGGTGCGCGACAACAAGAACGACACCGTCCGGATGCCCGACCCGGATGCGCTCCAGCGATGCGAGCGATCGCTTCTTGACCATCGCCAGGCTCTCGCCGCCGGGAAACTTCGTGTGGTGGGGTCGCTCGACCCATCGCCGGTAAATCTCGGTAAATCTCTTTTCCACTTCTTTGTCGGAAATACCCTGCCACTCGCCGTAGTCGACGTCGATAATGCCCTCATCGATCATCACATCGAGGGAATGAGGACGGGCCACTATCTCCGTCGTCTCGCGGGCGCGACTCAAAGGACTGGAATAGCATACGTCCACCCGGACGTTCTCGAGATGGCGCGAAAGCGCTTCGGCCTCCTTGCGCCCGTACTCGTTGAGCGGCACGTCGGCCCTCCCGCGAAAGATTTTTTCCTTGTTCCAATCGGTCTGCCCGTGCCTGATAAGGTAAATTGTGGTCATGATGATTCCCCCTACCGCCTTGTTCTACTAAATATTAACAAACAATCGCGGCAAGCGCAAAGGCAAAAGTATCCACGCACGGTTTCGGGCGAATATGAATCATATTGCCGGAGATGATATCCTTCCCGCGGTCGGCCCGACAAAGTCACTACGAGCGGGATATGGAACGAGCATTCATCGGGAGAGACGGTGTTGGAGGCGGCAAGAGCCGGGGACCGGTAGCGCGCGAGCTTAGCCACCCGGCAAAGAATCGGCGCACGGTTCTTGTAAGGTCAGGCAGCTTAAATATCTCTAATCCCTGCGCTCGCATTCGCTTCGGATAATTTTCTTCAGCTCTCTTGCCGCCTGGGTCGGATAATCGGCCAAGACAACGGCCGAGGCCACGGCCACTCCGTCGGCGCCGGCACGGATCACCTCGCCCGCATTTGCGGCATTGATCCCGCCGATTGCAATCAGCGGCCTGTTCCCCACCCTCTTCTTGACCGCCCCGATCGTCTCCGTTCCCACTATTGCCTCGGGATTTTCCTTTGTCCTGGTGGGGAACACAGAGCCGATGGCCACGTAATCCGCCCCGTCAGCGGCGGCCCTTTCGGCTTCCGCAATGGAATGGGTGGAGATTCCGAGCATCATCTGAGACGGAACCAATTGGCGGGCGGCCGCGCATGGGAGGTCATTCTGGCCGAGGTGAACGCCGTCGGCCGAGAGGACGAGAGCTATGTCGAGATGGTCATTTACAAAGAATGGAACATTATGATGACGCGCGATGGGAAGGAGGGAAGCGGCCTTTTCGTAGTAGCCGCGCTTGGAAAGACGCTTGGCGCGAAACTGGACGGCGTCGGCGCCTCCCTGGATCACCGCTTCCAGATTTCGCGGGATATCCCGCCCGCCGAGGATATCTTCGTCGATGATTACGTATAATCCAAAAAGGAGACAAGAGTTACGGACATCAGAGTCATCACGCACTGACAAACCTTCGCAGGAAATTCCCTCAGAGACGGGAAATTTAACATGCTATTGTATGGTCGGCTCCGGACGGGAGTTCTCCACTTTTTCCTTGACAAGCTTGCCCGGCTTGAACGTGGCGACACGCTTTTCGGGAATTGGAACTTCCTCGCCCGTCCTCGGATTGCGGCCGATGCGGGCGTCGCGCGTCTTTACCTCGAATACCCCGAAGTTCCGTATTTCGAGGCGCTTGCCTTGAGCAAGCGAGTCGGTGATCACGTCGAACGAAGTCTGGATCACTCGCGCCACATCATTCTGCGTAAAACCGAGCTGTCTCGCCACCTCAATTACTAACTCCCTTTTGGTCATGAGAAAGAACTCCTTTCGCCATCCATATCCAAAACCCGGGTCGCGCCACCCGTGATGCTTTTATTGAGGTGTGCAATATTGCGTGTCCAAGAAATCATCAGGAGTCACAGCTACCTTCCAAATTGACCTAAGTATAACATATGACATTAAATATGTCAAATCAAACGGCACTTGTCATGGATGGGAAACGAATCTTTGATGGAGCCGCTGGCGGTTTTCATCATTCTGGAGCCCGCACCCCTGCCCCAGGGCGCTTTCGCCGAAGGTATCCCGCAGGGCGCCCGGCCGGCGCCGCGGAGGCTGGCGCTACTTGGGTGCGGAGGCGGGGGGGGGCCATCGATGGGGACAAAAGGATCATTTGACATGGGTCTTTGCCACAAGTATAATAATGACTGCCTTTTCCGAAGAGACAGGCAGAAAAGAACAAGTCCAACAGAGCATAGACAGGGGTACCGGATTCCTCCACATGAGAGACAAGCTAGAACTTTCCGTAATAATTCCCGCTTACAACGAAGCCGAACGAATCGGCCCCACGCTGGAAGCTATTTCCTCATACCTGAATGC
>CBFDAY010000182.1:0-6138 GCA_965602895.1 uncultured bacterium | reverse complement strand
ACTGGTGAAAGGCTCGGTCAATTCTTTCGGATGGTGCAAGGAACTCTTGAACGATTCGTTCAACACATCGTTCGAGACCCAAATCGAGCGCGAGCGGTTCGCCCTGGGAAACTGCTCCGCGCACCCCGACGGGATTGAAGGACTAAACGCGTTTGCGGAGAAAAGGAAGCCAAATTTCGGCGCTCGATGAGCCGGCCGAAGCCCGCCCTATCTTGCGAGCGCCCGACCTGCGCGCGGCGGGTTATTCGGACTGGCCATTACACCTCAAATTACGAGAGCGCATAACGCAAGATCGGATCAGAAAAAAAATATGAAAGCCTTTAGGCGGATAGCAATATTATCGGCGATATTGGTCATCGTTGGCGTTCTGTTCTATTTCTACGCCGACGCGCTGATGTGGAAAGTTGTCGCGTGGCGGCTGGATATTCCGCAGCCGAAGTATTCGGTGGTTATGGATGAGAATGTGATGGTCCCGATGCGCGACGGCGTCTGGCTTGCGTCTGATGTCTACCGGCCCGACGCGCCGGGCAGGTTCCCCGTTATCGTCACGCGCACGCCCTACGACAAGCGCAATCCCGAGCACAAGTACGATTTCGCCGCGCGGCTTTTTGCGATGCAGGGCTTCGTTTGCATAATCCAGGACGTTCGCGGCAAGTTCGACTCGGAGGACGCCTACTATCCCTATATGACCGAGGCCGAGGACGGCCATGATACGTTCGAGTGGGCAGGCGCGCAGGAATGGTCGAACGGGAATGTGGGCACGTACGGCTTTTCCTACTGGGGCTCGACGCAGTGGCTGCCCGCGCCGTACCACAGCGAGCATCTCAAGGCGATGGTCCCCATCGTCACGGGGCAGAACCTTTACGAGCGGTGGATATACAACGGCATTTTCCGCTGGAACGACGTCCTGTTCTGGCACTACGGCACAACCTGCCGCACCCACCGCGACCTCGATGGCATCGATCTGGACAAGGCCATCCGCCGCCTGCCGCTCATCGAGGCCGACAACGCTCTGGGCGTCGACTTGCCCGCGTTCAACCATTGGATCCAGCATCCTACCCCCGACATGTATTGGGACCAGATCCGCGTAGACAACAAGGTCGGCCAAATCAAAGCGCCCGCGCTCATCATCGACGGCTGGTACGACTACTACCTCGACTCGGCGCTCGCCGATTTCAACCGCATAAGAGCAGGGGGCGGCAGCAAAGAGGCTCGCATGAGCCGGATAATCATAGGCCCGTGGACGCACGAGGCCGAATCGGAGTTCGAGGACGTCGATTTCGGCCCCGAGGCCGATTTCATGATGCAGATAAAAACGATGCTGCGTTGGTATGGCTACTGGCTAAGGGGCGAGGACAACGGCGTCACGCGCGAGGGGCCGATAAGAATCTTCGTAATGGGCCGCAACGAGTGGCGCACCGAAAGGGAATGGCCGCTTGCGCGAACCCGCTACGAGAAATATTACCTCCACAGCAGCGGCCGCGCCAACAGCGTGCACGGCGACGGCGAGCTGAACATGGACCCGCCCGGCGGTAAGCCGCCCGACCATTTCGTGTACGATCCCGCCAACCCGGTCCCCTCCGTCGGCGGCACGTCTATTTATGGAGCAGCCAAGGCCGGTCCAGGGGATCAGCGCGAAGTCGAAAGGCGCGGCGACGTGCTGGTGTACACCACCGATACCCTCGATGAGGACGTCGAGGTGACCGGCCCGGTGCGACTTGTGCTGTACGCGGCGTCATCCGCGAAGGACACCGATTTCTCAGCCAAGCTGGTCGATGTCCATCCCAACGGCAAGGCGATAAACATCCAGGCGGGCATGGTGCGCGCACGCTACCGCGACTCTTTCACGGAACCTTCATTCCTCGAAAGGGGCGTTGCTTACGAGTTCGACATAAAAGTAGGCTCGACGAGCAATGTCTTCAAGAAGGGGCACAGAATGAGGCTTGAGGTCAGCAGCTCATATTTTCCCGAGTTCAGCCGCAATCTGAACACCGGCGCGGAGATCGGCACGACCTCCGAAATGGTCACCGCCGACCAGACCGTCTACCACGACGCCGAGCGGCCCTCGTATCTCCTGCTTCCGATCATACCGACCGAGGATTAAGAATCACGGCCGATGTGAGGCCGAGCCGTTTTAGATGCGCGTCTCCGATGACACCCCCGCGCCTCCGATGTTTTTCCCGCGAAGGCATCTCCCTGACGCCGACCTTGGGGCGGGAATCCAGTTTGCAAGGGTTTTGGTTGGCTCTTGTATGTCTATCTGTTAGAATAACTTCGTTTCAACTTTATCAGGCTTGGAATCCTGTCCGGTTTGGCGTATTTTCCCGGACCAGTCCTTCCACTACCCCTGACAATGGCAGAAAGGACACCATCATGAGCGAGATAAAAGAGCGCAGCCAGGTCTACATCGGCGGAGACCCGCTGACGCGGTTCCGCAGGGCGCTTCTGTACACCGTCGGCTTTACGAAAGAGCAGATCGAAAAGCCATTGATCGCTATCGCAAACACCTGGAACGAGCTGCACCCGGGGCATTTCCATCTCAACCGCCTGGCCGCCAAGGCGAAAGAAGGCGTGCTGATGGCGGGCGGAATGCCCGCCGAGTTCAACACAATCAGCCTGTGTGACGGGCTCGCCAATAGTCACGCCGGCATGCGCTACATCCTCCCCAGCCGCGAGGTAATCGCGGACTCCATAGAGCTAAATATCGGGGCGCACGCGTTTGATGCAATGGTGCTCATCGGCTCATGCGACAAGATCATTCCTGGTCTGCTGATGGCTGCCGCGAGGGTGGATATACCGGCTATCATCGTAGCCGGAGGTCCGATGTTCCCCGGCCACTGGCCGAGGCACAACCTCAATTTTTCGGTGACGGGCTTGCCCGCCATGGCCGAGCGATGGAGCCGCGGTGAATTTTCCGAAGATGAGCTTGAGGAGATGACGACCTGCATCTATCCGTGCGCGGGCGCATGCTGGGGTATGGGCACGGCCAACACGATGGCATGCCTTACCGAGGCGGTCGGCATGTCACTTCCCGGTGACGGCACCGCCCACGCGACGACCGCGAAAAAAGAGCGCCTGGCGGTCGAGGCCGGCGTCGCGGTCATGAGCCTCCTCAAAGAAGGACTGACGCCTTCGAAAATCATGACAGAGGCCGCGCTCGAAAACATGCTGAGGGTCAACATGGCCATCGGAGGCTCGCTCAACACCGTACTGCATATTCCGGCCCTCGCTCACGAACTCGGTCTCAAGGTCGACCTCGATATGTTCGACGAGATGTCGCGGAAGACTCCGCACCTGTGCAATATCGAGCCGTCGGGCCCGTATTTCCTGTCGGATCTCGAAGAGGCAGGCGGTATTCCCGGCGTCATGAGAAGGCTGGAAGCCGAATTGAACTTGGACACGGCCACCGTCACAGGCAAGAGCATCGGTGAGAATCTCGAAGGCGCGGAAGTTTTCAATGAGGAGGTCATTCGCCCGCTCGATTCGCCAGTGCATGGATACGGCGGCATCGCCGTCCTCAAGGGAAGCCTCGCACCGAGCGGCGCGGTCATCAAGCAGGTGGCCGTCGCCGAGTCGATGTGGAAATTCGAGGGGCCGGCGTGCGTGTTCGATTGCGAAGAAGACGCCACGCAGGCGCTCCTTGCGCAGGAGATCAAGGCGGGTGATGTGATTGTGATCCGCTACGAGGGTCCCAGGGGCGGCCCCGGCATGCGTGAAATGGCGCACTTTCGGGTGATGCTGAAGTTTGCCGGACTCGGCGACAAGGTGTATCTCGTGACCGACGGGCGCTACTCGGGCTACAGCGAGGGCTCAAGCATCGGCTACCTGTCGCCCGAAGCGGCGGAGGGTGGGCCAATCGCGTTGGTGCGCGACGGTGACATCATCTCGATCGATATCGAGGCTCGAAAACTTGACGTCAAGCTGAGCGAGACCGAGCTGGAAAACAGGCGCAAGGAATGGACGTGCCCGCCGGCGCGGGTCACCAAAGGATATCTTGCGCGCTATTCAAATACTGCGACATCGGCGGCGGAAGGCGCGATAATCCCTTAGATTCTCGCCGTTACCGGTTGTCAGAATCGTCGGCGAGGGTTGTTAGAACTTTTCCGGACTAATCGAATATGGAGGAACAAAAGCATGCGTAAGGCGGCACTGGCAGTCGTAATCTGTCTTATCCTTGTCGGGGCGTTTATCATTCCAAATCTGATAAGCGCGGCTGAGGTTTCCGGTCAACTAAATGCGGCGTCCCGGTATGATGTGCGCATATTGCGCGACACATGGGGTGTGCCTCACATATTCGGTAAGACCGACGCCGACGCCGCTTTCGGGCTCGTGTATGCCCACGCCGAAGACGATTTCGAAACGATTCAGCAGAGCCTGCTCGCTGCCCGGGGTAAGCTCGCCTCAGTCTACGGGCGCAAATCCGCGCCGATCGATTACATGGTGCACCTGCTTCGCATTTGGGACGCCGTGGAAGAAAAATACGAGACCGACCTCAGCCCCGAAGTGAAGGCCGTCTGCGAGGCGGCCGCCGCGGGCTTGAATCACTATGCTTCATTGCATCCAGATGAAGTGAAGCCGGGAGTCTTTCCCGTTACGGGTAAGGACGTCGTTGCCGGCTTTGTGCAAAAAGTGCCTTTGTTCTTCGGCTTTGACGAAACGCTCAAAGAGTTGATGGGCCCTGAAAGAAAACGGGAGGTTTCCAAAAAGTCGACCGCTCAAGCCTTTTTCTCGTTTTTCACACACGATCTGCCGATCGGATCGAATACTTTCGCCGTAGGACCAAGCCGATCGGCCGACGGCAAGACCCGGCTCGCCGTGAACTCGCACCAGCCGTGGGACGGGCCCGTAGCGTGGTACGAGGCGCACATGCACAGCGAGGAGGGGTGGGACATGGTCGGTAGCGTGTTCCCCGGTTCCCCCGTTATATTGCATGGCCACAATCGCAATCTCGGCTGGGCGCACACCGTGAACCGGCCCGACCTCGTCGACGTGTACGTGCTTGAGATCAACCCGGAAAATGCGTACCAGTATCGGTTCGACGGCGAGTGGCGCGATCTTGAGGTCCGTACGGCCCCGATCAAGGTGAAGCTGCTCGGTCCGATCTCGTGGACATTCAAGCGCGAGGTTCTATGGTCGATATACGGCCCCGTTGTGAGACGGCCTCACGGCGCCTATGCCATCCGATACGCCGGCATGGGCGACGTTCGGCAGGTGGAACAGTGGTATCGAATGAACAAAGCGCGCAACTTATCGCAATGGCGGCAAGCGATGCGCACCGCTGCCATTCCTTCATTCAACTGCGGTTATGCCGACCGTGAGGGAAATATTTATTATGTGTTCAACGCGCTCCTGCCGATACGCGCCGAGGGCTACGATTGGGCGCAGTACCTGCCCGGCGGCACATCGGAGACCCTTTGGACCGAGTATCTCCCGTTCGACAAACTGCCGCAGGCGCTGAATCCGGCCTCGGGATTTATCCAGAATTGCAACAGTTCACCTTTCAAGACGACGGTCGGTCCCGGGAACCCGAAGCCGGAGAATTTCTCGCCGACGTTTGGAATCGAGACCCGCATGACAAACCGGGCGCTCAGGGCGGTTGAACTTTTCGGCGGCGACGAATCCATTACCGAGGAAGAGTTCTATCGATACAAATACGACATGTCTTACTCGGAGAATTCCAGAATCGCGCAATTGGTGCGAAAGCTTCTCGCCATGCATTTGCCGGAAGACCCCGTCACCCGGGAAGCAGTAGAAGTGCTTCGCTCGTGGGATCTGAGGACGAATCCTGAGAACACGGGCGCGGCAATTGCGGTCCTGACCGCCGAGCCCATCCTCATGGCCCAATTCAGGGGAAAGGAGCCGCCCGAGCTGATGGAGAGCTTCATCGATGTCGCCCACAAGCTGAAGAAAGCCTACGGGCGCATTGACGTGCCGTGGAGCGAGGTCAACCGCCTTCGCCGCGGCAATGTCGACCTCGGTATCGGCGGCGGGCCGGACATACTGCACGCGGTTTACGGCGGCGACCTCAAAAACGGAACCGTCACGGGGAGGGCCGGCGACTGCTACGTGCTCATGGTCACGTTCGATGAAAACGGCGTCACCTCTCGCAGCATTCACCAGTACGGCAGCGCGACCCTC
>CBFDAY010000181.1:0-6183 GCA_965602895.1 uncultured bacterium | reverse complement strand
TGGGTTTCGATGAACTCGCGGCGAGGCTCGACTTTCTCGCCCATCAGGTTGTTGAATGTCTCCTCTGCGGCAAGAGCGTTCTCGAGCTTGACCTGCAGGATCGTGCGCTTTTCGGGGTCCATCGTGGTCTCCCAAAGCTGCGTGGGGTTCATCTCGCCGAGGCCCTTGTATCTCTGTATCGTGATTCCGCGACGCGCGATCTCCTTGATGACGGACAATATCTCGAGCGCGGAATAAACGGGTGTCTCCTCGCCGTTTTTCCGGATCACGAATTCCGGCGTCCCGGGCTCGCCGTTCGCCGGATCGGCCGCGGATACATTGTTGCCGGGGCCGATGCAGTTCTCCGGCTTTATCCCGAAGCGGCGAAGCTTTTTGAAGAGCGCCTCGATCTCGCGTGATTCGGCGAACTCCACGATTCGAATATTCCTTTTTTCTTCGAGAGAGGTGGCGCCGTTTCCGCCCTCATCTTCGCTGAAAGACAGCTCGCCCTGCCTTCGCGTCTCGAGTTCTTCCATGTATTTCGCATAGTCTTTTTCGGTGTACAGGTATTCGCGAGCGTCGTCGATGTCGATGATGCAGAGCGGGAACCGGCCGTTGCCGGGCTGGCGATTCTCGATGTATTCGCGGAACGTTATCTTCTTGCGCACCATCGCCCTTGCGAATCTCTCGATTTCGCGGAGCGCCTCGGTCACTTCCTTAAGGCCCGCTGCGCTGAACGCGCCTTCCTTGCCGTTGCGGCTGACGGTCACGCCCTTGATGCCCTCGTCCACCAGGAACTCTTCCATCTCGCGGTCGCTCCCGATGTAGCGCTCGGTCTTTCCGCGCTTGACCTTGAAGAGCGGCGGCTGCGCTATGTATATGTAGCCGAGCTTGATAAGCTCCTCCATCTGGCGGTAGAAGAACGTGAGCAGCAGCGTGCGGATGTGCGAGCCGTCGACGTCGGCGTCGGTCATGATTATTATCTTGTGATAGCGCGCGCTTTCGGCCCTGAACTCGTCTTTGCCCACGCCGGCGCCGATGGCCGTTATCAGCGTGCGGATCTCTTCGTTGCTAAGCACCTTTTCCAGGCGGGCCTTCTCGACATTGAGAATCTTTCCCTTGATGGGAAGAATGGCCTGAAAGCGTCTGTCGCGGCCCTGCTTGGCCGAGCCGCCGGCCGACTCGCCCTCGACTATGTAGACCTCGCAGAGCGCGGGGTCTTTCTCGGAGCAGTCGGCGAGCTTGCCGGGCAGATTGCCGGAGTCGAGCGCGCCCTTGCGCCTCGTGAGGTCGCGCGCCTTGCGGGCCGCCTCGCGGGCGAGCGCGGAGTTGAGCGCCTTGTCGATGATCTTGCGCGCCGCCGGCGGTTTTTCCTCGAAGAATTCCGTGAGAGCCTCGTTGACGACCGACTCGGTTATTCCCTTGACTTCGCTGTTTCCCAGCTTGGTCTTGGTCTGTCCCTCGAACTGCGGCTCGGGCAGCTTGATCGAAACGATCGCGGCGATGCCCTCACGAACGTCGTCGCCGGTGATCGAGACCTTGGAGTTTTTGAGGAAGTTGTTCTTGCGGGCGTATTCGTTTACGCTCCGCGTGAGCGCCGACTTGAAGCCGACCAGGTGTGTGCCGCCCTCGATCGTGTTGATGTTGTTGGCGTAGCTGAACACGCTCTCGCTGTAACCGTCGTTGTACTGGAACGCGAGTTCGATAATTATGCCGTTGCGCTCGCGCTCGCAATAGAATGTCTTGTGCAGCGTGTTCTTGTTGCGGTTGAGGTGCTCGATAAACTCCTTTATACCGTCATTGTACTTGAAGACAACGGGGTCGCCCTCGCTGCGCTCGTCGTTGAATTTTATCTGCAGGCCCCGGTTGAGAAACGCCAGCTCGCGGAGACGGCTCGTGAGAATTTCGGCGCGGAACTCGATCTCTTCGAATATCTCCTTGTCGGGCTTGAACGTGATTTTCGTGCCGGTCTTCTTGCTTTTGCCGATAGCCTCCATCGGCTGGGCGGGTTTGCCCCTTTCGTAGCGCTGGAAGTAGACCTTGCCGTTGCGGTAGACCTCGGCCTCCAGCCACTCCGAAAGCGCATTGACAACCGAGACTCCCACCCCGTGCAGACCGCCGGAGATTTTGTAGGATTTGCTGTCGAACTTGCCGCCGGCATGGAGCTTGGTCATGACGACTTCGAGCGCGGGCTTTTTGAGTTTCGGATGCATGTCGACGGGAATGCCGCGGCCGTCGTCGATAACGGTGACGCTGTTGTCGAGATGCACGGTCACATCGACGGTGGAGCAGAAGCCGGCCATGGCCTCGTCGATGCCGTTGTCGACTACTTCGTAGACGAGATGATGAAGGCCCCTTTCACCGGTGCTCCCGATGTACATGGCGGGTCTTTTTCGCACCGCGGTAAGGCCTTCGAGAACCTGTATTTTTTCAGCGGTGTACGTCTTTTCTTGAGCGACCATTTTTTCCTATCATTCCGTGCCTTTTTCCAGTGATATTTCCCTCATATATTACCACAAACAGGCCTCGAAAGTAAAGAAAAACTTTGGGAGGATACTACAATATTAGCGCATATTTTCGGTGCGACCACACAACATGTTGTGTGGTTTGGGCATAGAGGGCCGTGGCAAGGATCGCATATACTGTTGGTGACACATTTTGCGTATAAGCTTAAGGTCGGGGCCGCTCATAACGGCTTGCGGCTCGATGAATTATGAGGGGAACCGCCCTTCGCGCCCGATGTCGTCATGCGGGGTTTCCGCGCGATGTCCGGATCGAAGAATCGGCTTGATTGCTCAAGCGTGCCGCAAGGCTTTTGCCTGTCTGATGACGGCGCAAGCCAACAGCACCGCGCCAAAGCACGATACTATTGAAGCGCCCGTGGGCAAGTCCCATTTGATGGAAACCAGCATGCCGAAAACGCTTGCGATAAAGCCTATCGCCCATCCCAGCATGAGTCTGCGGAGGATTCCGTCGGCGAAAAGCATCGCGCAGACCGCCGGAACGACCAGGTAGCTGAACACCAGCAGCACGCCCGCAATCTGGACGGAGCTGGTAACGACGAATCCAAATGTGACATAGAAAACGAAGTCCCACCATTTGACCGAGAGGCCGCGCTCCCAGGCCTCATTAACGTTTACCGAAATCAGCAAGAACCTCTTTCGCAACAGGAAATGGGCCAGACCGACGGCCGCGTATATGAGAAAGGTTTTGAAAATCCCCGGCCACGTCACATACAGGATGCTGCCGACCAGCATTGCCTTGATCGCCTCATGACCGTGCGGGGCCCGGTCGAGGACCAGGATGGCGGTTGCGGAGCAGACGGCGTAGACGATCCCGATTATCGCCTCCTGCGGCACTTTTTCATCCCGGAACCTTCCGAGGGCGAATATGGCGGCGCCGACAAATGTAAACGCCAGGGAAAAATAGTAGGCATGGGGGCTCCCGAGCTTGAATCCGAAGAGGAGCGCGACCGTTGTTCCGAGCGCCGCCACCTGGGCCAGCGCCAGGTCGACGAATATGACGCCTCGCGTGACGATGTGGAGGCCAAGATAGCAGTGAATTCCCGCCAATATCAGGCACGCGGCGAATGGCGCCGCCATGAACATCATCATGTCGCTCATCAATCGCTCCTCCTAAGAAACTGATGTTGCCTTTCGCTTGGGACAGTCCCGATTCTACGGCCTTCGGCCCGTAAATCTGGGACTGTCCCCTTACATGTACGCCATGACGCCGCTGGGGAGCCGCCTCACACTCCCTCACGAGGCGGATCGACACTATCTTTCCTCGTGTCCGCTACGGCGCCGCCGCCGCTTCTTTGAGCTTTCGGATTACATTGTCAATGAGGGAGAAATAGTCGTTCACGCCGGGCTGGCCTTCGACGGCGTTGGTTGCCTCCACCGTCCTGGCGCCGGTCCTTTCCGCCACAAAATCGGCGGCCTTGCGGTTGTAAAAGGGTTCCATCAGGATCGTCCCGACCCGCTTTCCGGTTGCCACATCTATGACATGTCTCAGGTGGCCCGGGCTTGGAGGTATGCCCGGCTTTGGTTCGAGTTCGGCTACAATGTCGAGGCCGAACCTCTCGGCGAAGTAGTCCCAACTGCGATGGTAGGTGATGACCTTCGCGCCCCTCAACAGTTTCATCTGCCGATGCCAGCCGTCCGCCTTGTCTCCGAGATTTCGGTTTTCCAGGTACGCTTCCAGTTTCCCGGATGACTGCAGACTCCACAGCCGGTCGCCTTCGACTTCGCCGAGCAGTCCTTTTCCGAACATCGCCCCGTCTATGCGCCTTTCAAATTCATCGAAGTTGGCCTCATACGCGGCCGCATTTGCGGGATCCAGGCTTGTCATGCGTTTTGAGATGGAAAGCGCAATCAGGCGGGCATTATACGGGTCCATCCAGTAGTGTGGATCGCCCTGCGGATGGACGTCGCCCATGGATCGATCCACTTTTGTCGTGGGAACGCCGCGCCGATGCACATCGAGCGAGGCGTCCATGTAACCGGCTTGTCCGAGCCGGATTTTGCCGTTGCGAGACCCGTCGACGACCAGTTGCTCGTAGCCTATTTCCAGGTCCATCCCTATTTTGATGAATAGATCGGCCCTCCTCGCCTTCACCATGTAGCTGGGCTTGGCCTGGATGGCATGGGGGTCTTCCCGCCCGGTCGAAAGGCAAGACACCGATACGTGTTGGCCCCCGACCTCTTCCGCGATGGACTTCAGCACCGTGTGAGTCGTCAATACATTGAGTTTCGCAAGGCATTCGGTCGGCCGCAATAAATATGCGGCCAGCAGGATCGCAGCAACGAAGTATTTCCTTTTTTTCATCTTTTTCCACCTCACTTAATACTTGTGGGGGCGATGAGGCCCGAGCCCGAAATCCAGTTGCACCCAGAGCAGGTGTTCATCCTCATCGATCGGGTCGGCAAAATTCCGGTCGACAAACATGTATCCCAGCCTCCAGAACACGAACTCGCTCTGAATGAAGGTGAGGTATGCGGAGCAGGCGTGTTCCCGGAAGTTTTCAAAGTCCGGAAACTCGGAGTAATCATAGCGCAGGGCGGCCGCCCATCTCCGGGAGAACTGATGCTCCAGCGATGAATAAACGCCCCATGTATCCATCTCGCCATCTTCGGTGTCCTTTTGCGAGAACAGGGCCTCCGTCTGCCATGTGAGCCCTTTGTAGAGGGCCTGCTCCGGAGGTCGCCACTTGAGCGTCAGATCCAGGCCTTCCAGCCAGGTGCGGCTGCCGCCGTGGCCGGAGTCGTTGGGCGCCGTCGCTACCGAGCCGCCAAGCTCGAGGGTGGCGGCGTCGGAGAGCTCAAAAAGGTTGTTCACGCGGACAAGCTGCACGAAGTCATCATAATCTTCTCCGGCAAAGGAGAGCGCATTGTCGCTATTGAAGGCTTCATACACGATTTCGAGATAGTGATCGGTTGGAGCGAGCCAGCTCACTTCCACCCCATCCCCAACCATGCCTTCTGTCCCGAGATAATTCTTGACGATGAGCGGATAGTCGACCCATGGAAGGGCATGCAAATGCACGGGATTGACTTTTCCGAATTGTTCCCGGATCCTCCCGACCCTGGCCTGCAGGCCGTGAGGGAGCGATAATGCGGTCAGATAGGCTTCCTCGATGTGCATTGCGAATCCGTGTGTGTGCCCGTGCCCGCGAGGGGACTCGTGATGATGGTCTTCGTCGTCGTCTTCCTCATGCTCCTCATGCTCGAACTCTCGGTGAATGGCGATAGTCACATCGGCTCGCGCGAAGGGGTCGAGCGCGCCCGAGAAATTCACCTCCAGTTCCCTGAATATGAATTCGTCATCGGGTCTGTCCTCCCCGTTTTCGTGACTTGTATATTGAGCGAGGACATCTCCTATAACCGAAATGTCGGGGTTAAAGCTCTGCCACGACGCGCCGCCGGACTGTTGCGGGGCCTGGTATCCGGTCGGCGCAACATCTTTCCGGAATTCCTCCCGGAATTCCTCGTATATGATTGCGGGCTCGGGCTCGCGTTGGGAGCGCTGTTTATCAAGCTCATCCGCAAGCTCCCGGATCCGTCCTTGCAGTTCCGACACCTCTTTTTCATGTTGCTTCTGAAATTGATTAAGGTTTTCTTGAAGCCGCTCCATCTGGGCCTTCAGGTATTCCATCTCCGCTCCCGAGGCAGGCGTCTTTTCTTCTGCCAGAGCGGAGGAAGAAAC
>CBFDAY010000180.1:0-6232 GCA_965602895.1 uncultured bacterium | reverse complement strand
AAGATATATCTGTGCGCCGGAGAAATCCCTCGTATTCGACGGAGGCTTCTCCTGCCCGCCAGCGCTATCTCATCGGTCTTGACCCCCGAAAAACAGATATCCACGCAGGCCCGGCACAGCAGGCATTCGGAGAAAAAAGCCTCATCCCGGCGGGATAAGTCGAGCCCGCCCGAGATGAGTTCGCTCGCGAACACGTTGCGCCCTCGCGCCACGCCGCTTTCTTCGGCCGAGACGTGATAGACCGGGCAGACCTCCTGGCAGAAACCGCAACGGCCGCAACGGGCGATTTCCTGCGAGAACTCGGCGATTTCGTGATACCTTTCCTTCACCATTCGGGTATCCCCGGATTGAGCAGGCCTTTGGGATCGAAACACCTCTTTATCGCCCTGCGCCACGGCAAGGCGGAATGGTTTCCGATAATGAACTGAATCTGAGGATCGACATTTCCGGGCCTGCTGAAAACGGTGATGTTTGAGCGGGGGAAACGGCCCCCCAGCGAAGCCGCCATCCGCTCCGCGATCACCGCCGCATCATCCTCCGCAATGGACAATTGCGAATAGACCGTTCCGCCGGCGAGATGCGCGACAGTTCGGCAGTCCGCTTCATGTGCGCTTCCGATCTCTCTTATCATCTCGAATACGCCGGTCGTTTCCCTGCATGGGGCGTTGACGCACACGCCAATCGGCGGCTTCGAACCGCGAGCGGTGCGACACAGGGCGTTTATGCCCGCAACCAACCCGCCGTACCGCTTGCCGTCCACTCGACCCAGGATCGCGCCCCCTCTGTCCCTGCAGACCCGCTCGAACTCGGCCAGTTGGCGCTCGACGGACGACGCGACCCCTTCGGCCCCCAGCGCCAAAGCGTGAATGTCGGACGGCAAGGATATCCCCAATTCGCTCTCCGATTGCGCGGAGGCTTCCACGCTCAGGAGGGCCGCGAGAGCGGGGCCGAGTCTTGACTGGACGATTTCAACGGTTGCCGCGTACGCTTCCCGCGCATTTTCAAATCCGGCGACAATGGCGCCGCATGCTTTTGGAAGGGGCAACAGGCGAAACGTTATCTCCGTAATGATTCCCAGCGTGCCCCAGGAACCGATCAGCAGTTTTCCGAAATCATACCCGGCTACGTTCTTTACGGTCTTGCCGCCCGCGCGGAATATGCGTCCGTCGGCGCCGACGAATTCCAGCCCAAGGATCAGGTCGCGAACGGCTCCATATGCGTGCCGCCGCGGGCCGGCCAGCCCCGAGGCCACAGCCCCCCCTGCCGTGCCTCTCGGCAACCCGTCGAGCGGGAGAAACTGGCCCGCCCCGGCGAGGCTCTTCTGCAGCTCGCCGAGCGGAATCCCGGCCTCGACGGTTGCCGTAAGGTTATCGGCGTCGTGCTCGACGATTGCCGCCAATCGTTCCGTTCCGATAAAAGCGTCCGGCGTGCGGCGCATCGGCAGATTAGGGGAGAGAGTGCGGGCGCCGACCGGCGCGAAGCTTGTCTTCTCCCTCCTTAGGCAGCGGACAAGCGCCGCAAGTTCCGCAACGTCGGCGGGCAAATATATCGGCGCTCCCAAAAAGCTTTCCATCGACGCAGCCGATTCGACGTTGGTTCCCGAAGCATCATTATTCGTCGGAGAGTCGCGCCGCGCTGCGGCCTCGCTTCGATCGGCCTCCGATTCCAGTTCGGGCAGCACTTTCCCCGGATTGCACAGGCCGGCGGGGTCGAGCGCAGTCTTGATATTGCGCATGAGTTCGATTTCGTCGGGGCCGAAAAAACGCGGCATCGCCTTTATCTTTTCCGTGCCGATGCCGTGCTCGCCTGTGATGGTTCCGCCGGCCTCGATGCACGCATCGAGAATCTCCTCGCCCGCGCGGTGAACGCGTTCGACCTGCTCCTTGTCCTGCGAATCGAAGAACAGGAGCGGATGCAGGTTGCCGTCACCCGCGTGAAACACGTTTCCGACTTCCAGCTCGTATTTGCGCCCGATCTCAGCGACGCGCCTCAGGACCTCGGGCAGCCTCGTGCGCGGGACCGTCCCGTCGGAGACCAGGTAATTCGGGAAAATGCGCATGACCGCGCCGAACGCGCCGCGTCGCCCCGCCCAGAGCTGCGCCCTTTCGCGCTCGTCGCGCGCGACGCGCACCTCGCGCGCG
Source organism: uncultured bacterium (assembly GCA_965602895.1). GTDB lineage: Bacteria > Abyssobacteria > SURF-5 > SURF-5 > SURF-5 > CBDUSG01. The sequence goes on along the minus strand of CBFDAY010000180.1, from coordinate 4,091 downwards.
GCGTTGTCTCGGCAGATACGCTCAATTTCCGCGGCCGTCTCGTCGAGCCCTTCGCGCGGACCGTCGATTTCGATGATAAGGACTGCGGCGGCATCGGTCGGATAGCCGGCATGCAACGACTGCTCGACGGCCCGGATGATCATATTGTCCATCATCTCGAGCGTCGCCGGCACAATGCCCCCGGCCATGATTTCCGACACCGTCCGGCCGGCCCGCTCGGTGGAATCGAAAATGGCGAGCATCGTCTTTACCGACTCGGGCAGCGGCATGATCCGGCAGGCGATTTCGGTCACTATGCCCAGCGTGCCTTCCGAGCCTACGAGCAGGCCCAGCAAGTCGCAGTCGGGGCTGTCGAGACATTCGCCGCCAAACCCGATGATCTCGCCTTCCGCCGTGACGAGCTTGACGCCGAGTATGTGGTTGGTTGTGACACCGTACTTCAGGCAATGCGGGCCGCCCGAGTTTTCGGCGACGTTGCCGCCGAGCGTGGAGACTTTCTGGCTGGCGGGGTCGGGCGCGAAGAAAAAGCCGCGCTCGGCCAGCGCTTCCTGGAGCGCGAGGTTCGTAAGACCGGGACCGACGCGGGCGCAGAAATTCTCGGGGTCGATGCTATGAATCCTCTTCATGCGCGCGAGCGCGATCACCGCGCCGCCCTTGAGGGGGATCGATCCGCCGCTCAGGTTTGTTCCGGCGCCTCGCGCGACGTAGGGAACACCGTGGTTGTTGAGCAGCCGCACCATTTGCGCGACCTGCTCGGTCGTTTGGGGAAAAAGCACGAGATCGGGTGTGGCGCTCTGGAGGGAGGAGTCGTATGAATACGCGGCAAGGCTTCCGGGGTCGTCGAGTAGTGCTTTCGGGCCGACGATGCGGCGGAGGCTGCGTTTGAGCCGCTTAACGTTCATGCTCGGAATAGACTCCCATCGCGGCGGAGACGGCCGCCCCGGGCGAGAGCCTCACGCCCTCGGCCGACAGCGCGCGCTCAAGGGCGGTGAGAAGAAGAACCACGTTTTGTTTCGTAGATGAGTGTCCCATGAGCCCGATGCGCCATACCTTGCCCTTAAAGGGACCGAGCCCGCCTCCGAGTTCGATGCCGAACTCTTCGAGCAGGCGCTTGCGCACGCTTGCGTCGCTTACGCCCCCGGGGATGATCGCCGCGTTCAGCATCGGCAGCCGACAGGGTTCCTCGACGAGCAATTCGACTTCGAGCATCTTCAGTCCCGCGGCAAGCGCGAGATGGTTCACGCGATGCCGCTCGAACCGGGCCGCGAGGCCCTCCTCCATGATGATTCGCAGGGCCTCTCTCAAGGCGTAGATCATCGAGATGGGCGCCGTATGGTGGTAGACGCGCTCGTCGCCCCAGTATTTTTCGATCATGCTCAGATCGAGGTACCAGCTGCTCACCTTGCTCTTGCGCGAGCGGAGCGCATCCATTGCGGCTTCACTGAAGCTGACCGGAGAGAGGCCGGGCGGGCAACTGAGGCACTTCTGCGTGCCGCTGTAACAGGCGTCGATTCCGCACCCGTCCACGTCGACCTCGCAGCCCGCGAGGGAAGTGACCGTGTCGACGAGCAGCAGCGCGCCATGTTCCTTCACAATGCGGCCGATCTCTTCGAGCGGCTGCCTGACGCCGGTCGACGTCTCCGCGTGGACGATCGCCGCGAGTTTGACATTTTCCGACTTCAATGTTTTCTCGACGTCCTGCGGCTCTATCGGCTTGCCCCACTCGGCCTCGACCCTGATGAGTTTGCCGCCGAGCCGCTCGACTATGTCGGACATGCGCTCGCCGAACAACCCGTTGACGCACACAAGCGCGGTGTCGCCGGGTTCGAGCAGGTTGCAAAAGCACGTTTCCATTCCCGAACTGCCCGTGCCGGACATCGGGATGGTCATCCGGTTCCCGGTGCGGAAAAGCCGTCGGAGAAGATCCTGGACGTCGTCCATGATCGAGAGGAAATCGGGATCGAGGTGGCCGACGAGCGGAGCGCTCATGGCGCGGAGCACCCGTGGGTGCACGTTGCTGGGACCGGGCCCCATGAGGATTCTGGTCGATGGGTTCAGTTCACCGTATGTTTTGTCAGCGGCTGGACTCATTTCTTGCGACTACCTCCGGTTTTCGTCGTAAAAAACGATCTCGCGATCTGCGGGATCATTCTGTGCGGGCGGTTCGCGAACCGCCCCTACTTTCAGAACATCCGATACATTATCCGTTTGTCATCCTGAGCTAGCCATCGTCCTCGCCGGCTGCTTCCTCTTCTTCCCCGCCCGGCATTTCCTCTTTGTGGACCTCCACGATGCTGACGACGTTGATTCCGGCGTTCTTGAGCACTTTGCGAACATCGCTCATACGCGCATCGATGACTTTAAGCATGAAATTGTGTTTTGTCGCCATGGTCTGATTCCATCCTTCTTATGCGGGGACATGCTGTCGGCCGGACCTCCTCATGCGTCCGGATTCTGCAGATATTCCACCACCGATCTTATGCGGGGCTTGTCCTCCGGCAGCGTGGCTGAGTTGAATATTTCAAGGCACCACGGGCATTCGGTCAGCAGCACCTCGGCGCCGGCCTTTTTTGCGTCTTCGAGGCGGCGGGCCGCGATCGTCTCGGCGACGTCGCGCGAGCTTTGGCCGAGGCCGCCCCAGTTGCCGCAGCAATATGCCATTTCTCTCGATGCGTCCATCTCCACGATCTTCGCGCCCGCCCATTTAAGGGCTTGACGCGGCTCGTCAAAAACGTCACAGGCCCTCCCCAGCATGCAGGGGTCGTGATAGGTGACAACTTCCTTGCCGGCATGGGCCGGCTGAAGCTGCGGCAGGAATTCGGCGATGTGGACAGGCTCGAGCTTGCCCTCGTATTCCTCGGCCTCGCAAAACGATACGAGGCAGTGGGGGCAGAGCGTGATCACTTTGGCTGTTTTCTTCTCGCGTATGCGCTCGATGTTCATGCGCGCCAGATCGGCGGCGGAGTCGCATCCGGCGGCGGCCAGCGGAGCGCCGCAGCAGACCTCGTCGATGGTCGTGAAATCGATCGAGAGTCGCTTGAGCATCGAGACGGCGGCTTCGGTTCTTTGTTTCTGCCTGTATCGGCTCTGGCATCCCAGGAACAGAACGTATTCGGCTGAGCTTTTCTCATGGATGACGTCGGGGACGGGGTCGTCAAATATGGCGCCGCGCCTGCGGACGGTCCCGCACAATTCCCTGAGCGGCTTTGGAACAAGATCGGGCTCGCATTTGTAGATATACTTGCGGATGAAGCCCACCATCTCCGCGATGGGCGCGTTTTCGGGGCACGTCGTCTCGCACAGGCGGCACTGGGTGCAGTTGTAAATCACGTCGCTGGTCGTGCCAAGCTCGGACAACCCGCGCGAGCACGCGGCGGCCACGGCCATCGGCCCGGGGAATTCGAGCTGGTCGATGGCCCTGAACATGACGCAGTAGGGCTGGCAGATGTTGCACTGAATGCAGCGGGCAAACGTATGGTAGCGCTCGCGCTCGCGCTCGTCGATCTCGAAGATATTGTCTTCGCTGTAGTGAGACAGGAATTGACTGAGGCCGACGCCGTCTTTGTCGTCGGACGACATGAGGCGCCGCAGCATGTGCTGGAAGAGATGCCTCGCGAGATTCAGCCTGGCTTCGAGCTTTTTTCTATCCACAATTCCTCAAGCCGAGTTATCCTTATTCTCCTGTCGCGCTTTTCCTTCGGCATCGGCTTCCTCACCGCATTCCGTAAGGGCAACGTCCAGTACCTGATCGATGCTTTCGGCGAAGACAAATTTGAGACCCGACTTGACCACGCCTTCGATTTCCGAGAGGTCCTGCTCGTTTTTCTTGGGCAATATCACGGTCTCAATGCCGGCCCGCTTGGCCGCGAGTATCTTCTCCTTGACGCCGCCGATGGGGAGGACGAGGCCGCTCAATGTTATCTCGCCGGTCATCGCCACCTTGTTGTCGACCGGCTTGCCGCTGAGCAGCGAAGCTATGGCCGTGGCCATCGTGATACCCGCCGAGGGACCGTCCTTGGGTATGGCGCCCGCGGGCACGTGAAGATGGAGGTCCAGTTTTGAAAAGAAATCCTCGTCTATCCCCAGATCCT
>CBFDAY010000179.1:0-6250 GCA_965602895.1 uncultured bacterium | reverse complement strand
GCGAGCAGTCGGGATTCAAGCATCGATGTCAGGATCGTGTCGTCGGCTTCGCCCAGCATCAGGGCTTAGCCGATGGATCGAATGCTGTGGCCGACCTCGAAGCCGAGGTCCCACAGGAAATAAAGCACGTAGTCATTGAGAGCCTCGAGTCCCTTATCGAGGCGTCCTTCGTGCACGAGCATGATGTCCAGATCGGAGCAAAAGCACAACTCGCTTCGGCCGTATCCGCCCAGCGCGATCAGCGCATGGGGCGCCCTCGCCTTTTTTTCAGCGATCGCGGCTGCGTATATCGATTCAACCATGGCATCCGCCAGTGCGGTGTATCCCGAAACGACGGCGGCGCCGCCCGCGCCCTCGCAATGCGTCCAGCGCAGCCTATCTTTCTTCTCGGCGAAAAAGCTCTTGGCCGCGCCCAGAAGACAGGCCCGACGGGACTCCGCCGTTTCGGCGGAGATTTCGGAAAGCCTCGTTTTCAGTTCGTCGGAATAATCCACGATATTATTCTCTCAAATCATTTCAATCATGGATGCTTTGACCCATCCGCGCCTCCCGTCGGGAAGCTCGACCTGGCGCCATTCGCCTTCACTCTTGCGAACCGTCAGCTCCGCGCCGTCGTGGAGATTGAGCGACACAATGTAGTTGTGACCCGGCCCGGTGTGGATGTCGGCCTCTGTTGACACAACGACGGCCTCGCCTGGATTCGCCGTGCGGTACCACCTGAGGCCCAAGGACGCTCCGAGGGTCGCCGAAAGAAAAAGCGCAATCAGCGCCAGCCATTGAACGAATCTCACTTTGCGAAAAAGGCAGGCCGTCGCAAACAGCGCGGCGGCGAGATAGGCGCATAGAAATGCCGCCTCGATCTCCGATGCGCTGAGGCCGTAGTGAAAGAAAAAGACCTCTCGCAAAAACTCCGTGTTTTTCGGCTGGTCCATTTTATCCACCGTCACGCTCCTGGCCAGGCGCAGGTTCGCGATGATATCCTGGTCCCTGGGCGACAGCCGCAGGGCTCGGCGATAGGAGGCGATCGCCCTGCCGTATTCGTTGAGTTTGTAGGAGGCGTTGCCGATGTTGTAATGGACATCGGCCGTGTTGAGCTCCCTGCCCGAAAGAAGACTTTCATATAGCGTGATCGCATCCTTGTAATTGCCCGTCTTGTATTCCTCATTGGCGATATCGAAAACGGAATCGGCGTGCCCGGCCGCCACGGTTGCGGATTCGGACGCGGCGAAAACGGGGGCGGGCCAGGCCAGCAGCAGCGAGACGGCAAGTGCAAAGAGGATATGCCCCGGGACGCGCCGGTGTCTCGTCTTCATTGTCTGATTGTCTCCTCGCGTTTCAGGCGTTGGAGTATGCGCCGTGTTTTCTCGATGCACCTGGCGGCCGTCTCGGCGCTTTCGCCCGGCGAGGCGAATCGTCCGTAATCGCAGCCTTCGAGGAACTTCACAATCTCCTCCACGAAACCCTCGGGCACGCCTCGCTCCGACAGGGAGGCCCTCGCGTCGGAGGGCGTCATCCCGCCCGCCGGGATATTCAGATTGTCGGCCAGATATTCCGTCACGGCCCGCGAGCATCGGGCGAATACTTCCTCACGGTTCCCATGTTTAGCCGAGTCCACCGCGGCGTCGATGTGCCCGTCGGCCGTCCTGGAGGCGAACCGTTGTCGCCGATATTCGACATCCGTCCTCAGCTTTTGCCGGCGCCGCGCCGTCATGAAACAGAGGGCATGGATAATCATGGGAAGCGGGTACACAACTGCTCGAAAGCGGGACCACTGCGCCTCGAAGCGGCCGCGTTCCATTGTCCCGTATCTCTCGTGGATGGGGAGGATGTCTCGCATGGCCTTGGCCGCGCGCCGCCCCTCGGCTTCCGGCCGCGCCAGCCCTATGATCTCCAGGTGTTCCTCCTCCGACGGCAGCGCTTTGAGCGTCAGAGGGGCCGACGATGCGACTTCGTAGCGCCCGTTTTGAGGGTTGAAATACGGTACGGATATACCGGGAATTTCGATGTTGTCCGCGCTCTGGGGGACGAGGGCCAGCTTGTACACCTTCTCGCCGACGACCTTGTGATCGTAGCTTTTCACATCTATTGAAGGAGTGTCCGAGTAGATCTTGACGCCGTCGATGCTGAACTCGGGGTCGGACACATCGCGTATGTTTCCTTGTCCGTCCAGCACCACGGTGAGGGTCGCCGATTCACCGGCCTTTACCTCTTTCTCGCTGAGCTTCGCTTTTACGCTGAAGCTGCCGACGCCTCCCTTGAAGCCTTGCGGCCGGCCTTCGACGGGCAACGGACGAACTTCCAGGTCGATCGGCTCCGTATAGGCGGTGCGCCTCGCCACCTTCGCCGTCCCAAAGAACTTGTTAAAAAAATCGTCGTCGAAAACACTCTCTCCGAGCGGGCTCCCGGGAAAGCGCGAGCCCAAGGGGGAACGCTCGCCGGGGATGACCTCGTCGTAGTGGAACTTGATTTTGCCGATTCTGATCTTGCCCGCCTTTATCGGAAAGAGGGGGACGGCAATTTCGGTGATGAAGTACTCGACGCCGTTTATTTTCTGGGAATATTCGCGTTTGCCCTTCATGTCCTCGTTCCAGAAATCGGAAAGATCGGGAAGCTGATAGCCGGCGTTCCTTATGCGGGCGGACGCCTTTTTTACGAAACGGAATAAGAGCGTAATCTGTTGGCCGACGTATGGGTGCGCGTTATCGACGGCGGCTTGCACAGCGACGCCTTTGGAGCCTTCCGCCCGTGTCGGCGCATGAATGGAGTCGACCACTTTTAATAGTACCGTATTGCTGGAGTAGATTTCTCCTCGCCGCCTGATCTGGACGGGGCCGATCTCAAATTCGCCGGTCTTGTGGGGATCGATCTTGTATCCGAATATCTTCGACGACATTACTTTGCCGTTTATTATCTGCACGCTCTGCGTTCGCCCCGCCGCAATGATGTCGAGGCCGTCAACGTTCGGCACGATGGGTTTGGATAGCCCGCTCGGGCCGCTTATGCTGACTGTGAGCGAGACTTGTCGGCCGATTTCCGTCTCCGCCTTCGAGAGCGCGAGTTCTATTTCCATGTCGGAATCGGCCGCGGCCGCCGTGGCGGCAGGAAGCAGCAGGGCCGCCGCGACGGATAAAATGAGCGTGAGGATTGCGGCGCGTGCGCCACTACGCCCAATATGGAGAGATTCTCGTATATGTTGCGAAATCGTTTTCATCGGCAATATTAAATGTAACAGATTCCGTGCGGGAAATAAACGTGTTTTCACCCGGACCCTCTTCATTGCTACCAATCCTCGGGGTAGACGACACCCGCCGCGGGTTGCTGTTTTCTGAGGAACTCCTTCATGTTTTCCGCTGTCTCGGCCTCGACGGCGTCGAGCCATCGCTGCAGATTCTCGTCGCTTACCTTTTGCGGAGGCGTTGCCTGCCGCTTGTGCGTCTCATCCGGTTGGGCGCCCTGTCCTGGAGCAGGCTGCTCATCGGGTTTTGAATCGTCCTGCCGTTCGGGTTCCTTCTCTTTTTGCTGCGGTGTTTCTTGCTGCCGGTCCGATTCTTGGTCCTGCTGTTCCGGCGAGCCCTGGCCGCCCGACGGATCTTTCCCCTGGCTTTCCTTCTGTTGTTCCTGTTGTTCCTGTTGTTCCTGCTGTTGCTCTTGGCGTTGCTCTTGTTCGTTCATTCGGCGTCTTATCTCGCGGCGGACGAATTCCAGATTGTATTTTGCGTCCTCGTCTTCAGGATCGATCTCGAGGCTCCTGAGATATTGGTCGACGGCCTCCTCGAGCCTCCCGTTCCGATAGAGCGCATTGCCCGCGTTGTAGCGGCTCTGGGCGCCCATCTCCGTATCTCGCGCCTGCGCCGAGCGCAGGTGTTCGGATAACGCCTCTTCGTGTCGCCCAAGTTTGTACTGCGCGTTTCCGAGGTTGAACATCACTCGTTCGTCGGCTGGCGACTCGACCTGCGCGGCCTCGTACTTTTTCAGGGCCTCCTCATATTTGCCGTCGCGATAGAGCGAGTTGCCGGAGCGGACCGCGGCCGCGGCGTTTTCTGCGTAGGCGGCGGGGGCAACCAGCGCCACGGTCATCAAGGCGAGCAGGCTAAGCCGCAGCATTTCTTCGTCTCTCCCCTATGAGCGCTTCGGCGAACAGGAGGCAGACCGCGAGGATCAACGGCCATTGGAAGCGTTCCTCCCAGCGCTTGCGGCGCGTGCTTTCGAGTTCGCGCTTTTCCATTTTCTTGTGTATTTCCTCATAGTATATCTTCTCAAGGTCGAGGTCGCCCGTCACCGAGCGCACATATACTCCGTCGGTGGCAAGCGCAATATCCTTGAGCGCCTTGTCCTCCAGGCGCGTGGTCACCATCTTTCCCTTGTTGAACTTGAGCCCGCCTTCGCGAAGAGGAATCGGCGCCTCTTCGTCTTCGCGTCCGATGCCGATGGCGTATATCTTGATTCCTTTTCGCTTGGCCTCGCGGGCAGCCGAGAGGGGGTCGCCGAAGAGGTTGCCGCCGTCGGATATGAGGATTATGGCTTTTGAGCTGCGCTCCATGTCGTCGAACGCATCGACCGCCTTCTGAATAGCGCCCGTGATGTTTGTTCCCTTTTGCGGGACAACGGTCGTGTCGATATAATCCAGGAACATGAGGCATGCGCCATGGTCGAGCGTGAGGGGGCATTGCAAGAATGCGCCGCCCGAAAATACCACCAGCCCTATTCTGTCGCCCCTGAGCATGTTTATCAGATCGTACACCTCCCGCTTGGCGCGCTCGAGGCGGCTGGGCTTGACATCCCTGCTGAGCATGCTGTCGGAGGTGTCAAGCGCTATCACGATATCCACCCCCCGCCGCTTGATCTCCTCCCAGCGGAAACCCCACCTGGGTCCCAGCAGGCACAGCACAAGAAAGAGGACCGCCGCGAGCAGGCAAACGATTTTCAATCCATATCTGAGGCTGCTGTATCCCAGCACAACCTGCGGGCGCATCGCTTCGCTGATAAACTTTCTCAGGTCCGCCCTCTTTCTCGCGGCGCCATATGCGATGAGCAAGCCGAGAGCCGGCAGAAGCAGTAGCAGAACGAAATATTGAGGGTTAGCGATTTTCATTTTCTTAACTATGGAAGCTGACGCAGGAAAGTGCTTTTGAGCGCAATTTCCGCTGCCGCCAGCACAAGCGCCGGAAGCACGAACCACGGATATAGTTCAAAGTATTCCGTGTATTCCTTTATCCTGGCCTCGGTTTTTTCCATCTTATCGATTTCCTCGTAGATCTTCTCGAGCGCCTCCGTATCGGTGGCCCTGAAATACCGGCCGCCCGTCTTCTCCGCCACGATCTTCAAGGCTCCCTCGTCGAGCGGGACGTATTCATAGCGGAGACGGTTTCCGAGGACGGTTTTGACCAGGAAAGGCGCCTTGCCCTTGGAGCCGACCCCGATCGTGTACACTTTGATGCCCAATGTCTTCGCGATATCGGCGGCGATATCGGGCGAGATCTTCCCCCGGTTGTTGATGCCGTCGGTAAGAAGAATTATCACCTTCTCTTTGCCCGGCGTTTTCTTCAGCCGGCTCGCGCTCAGGGCGATTGCCGAGCCGATGGCCGTGTATTCGCCGGCCATCCCGATCCTGGCCTTGTCGAGGAAACTCAGCAGCACGCCGTGATCGAGCGTGAGCGGACACTGCAAAAAGGCATGCGTACCGAAGACGACCATGCCGATCCTGTCGCTCTGTCTGCCTTTGACGAAGTCGTTGACCACTTTTTTTACCGCATTGAGCCTCGTGACCCTTTTATTGTCCAGAACGAAATCGAGCGCTTCCATAGTCCCGGATGTGTCGATAGCCAGCGCTATGTCGACCCCCTCGCTGAGTATCTCGGTTCTCCTGTTGCCGAGTTGAGGCCTGGCCAGGGCGGCGACCAGAAGCAAGAGCGCCAGCGCGCGAAGCGCAACCGGCACATACCGCGCTCCGAAGGCCGACGGGCCGGTCAGCTCGCGCAGCATTCCGAGCGTGGGATATTTCACGCTCCCCGTCTTGCGCCCCCACACGCTGAGATATACCAGCGGAACGAGTCCCAGCGCCAGCAGCAATGCCCACGGGTCTTCGAAGCGGAACAAGCTCATCTTGCGTCACCACCCGCCGCCGGTTCACTCTCCGCGGTCGGCTCAATCGTTGTCTTGTTGATAAACGCGCGCATATTCTCGATTATTCCGTTCATCTCTTCGCGCGCCGGCTGATGCTTTGCGAATTTCACAAGATCGGTGCTGACGA
>CBFDAY010000178.1:0-6255 GCA_965602895.1 uncultured bacterium | reverse complement strand
TGTGGCTTTTCAGTTCATTTCGTCAGAGGGAAGGAGGTTCCTTGAATTCCGATCTCGACTCGATCAGTTTTTCGAATTCCTTAAACAATATAAGATCGAACTTCCCGTCTGCGGTGTCCTTGCTGAATATTTTCATTGCCTGCTCGTGGGTCATAGCTTTGCGGTAGGCACGGTGGGAGGTCAGCGCGTCATACATGTCGACGATCGCCATTATCCTTGCAAGCAGGGGAATATTCTCTCCGGCGAGCCCGGAGGGGTAACCGCTTCCGTCGAACCTTTCGTGGTGATGCTTTATTAGCGGCAGCACCGGCTTGAGAGAGTTGAGCGGACGGCATATGTTCTCGCCCGTTTCGGGATGCTTCTTTATCTCCTCGTACTCCTCGGGTGTCAGCTTCCCAGGCTTGAGCAGGATTATGTCCTTTACTCCTATCTTGCCAATGTCATGAAGCGCGCCACCCTTTTCGAGCGTGCCTATATCCTCGTTGCTGAGCCCTATGTGTTTGCCGAGATTGACGGCCAGCGACGAAACGTGGTCGCTATGACCTTTTGTGAACGGATCTTTTGCCTCAATCGCGTTTGCGAGTGAGAATATGACGGTCTCGGCGCTTTCCAAATTGTCGATCAGGGTCTTCATGCGAAGCAGGGATTTGACACGCGCATACAACTCCCGCGAGCGGACGGGTTTCGCGAGGAAGTCGTCGGCGCCGGTTTCGATGCCTCGTATTTTGTTGTCATAATCGTCCACGGCGGTAACCATAATCACCGGGATAAGGTTCGTGCGCTCGTTCTTTTTGAGTTCCTCGCAGAGCTGGAGCCCGTCCATCTCGGGCATGAACACATCGGTGAGAATGAGGTCGGGCTTTTCGGTGACAACCCTCTCGAGCGCTTCGACGCCGTTACGGGCGACGATCACGTTATAGCCGCTTCTTTCGAGCATTTTCTTGTGCAGATCTATGACGATATTTTCGTCGTCGACCACGAGAATCTTCGCGTGCGGCGACGATTCATACAGCGCGGCTTCGGAAGAAAGCCCATTTTTCAAATTCTCCGTCATCTTTTCACACCTTTGTCCCGTTTGCCCCTACCTAAATAACGCATGGCCTCCGACCCCGTCACAAACTCGACTTCTCGGCCCCCTTTTCGGGCCTCCATGATGATGCGAAGGATGTTTTTCTCAAGATTCTCAAGGGAATAGAGGAACCCTCTTGCCGAACGAGGCCGATCGGGCAGCAACTCGTCGGGATGGAAATAGGTCGCAAAAAACGGTTCGGCGTCCTCGGTCCGCAGCCGCTCCTTTATGATGCGACTATAGATTATCGGCAACGCCGTGATCTGTATGAAAGCCGCCTCGACGGGAGCCGCGCCGGAGCGCGACGCCATGCTTTTGGCTTTCTTAAGAATGCCTGATCGGGAGCTGAACTTGGGCGCCTCGATGATGTCGAGTTCGCGCTCGCCCTCTCGTGCGGGACGCCTGTAGTCGTCCTCAGAGGGACGGTACCACCCTTGGGGTGTTCCGCGCCAATCGATCATATTGTCATACCGGGTCCCGGCGTTTCCGGGGCTGCCTTCGGAATAAACACCCGGACAGGCGGAGAAATCCATCCTTATCCCGAGCCGTGATAATTTCTGCATAGTCGTGTTGTTATGAAACGTCCACCCCATGTGTGAACATGCAGGATTCCTGCCAAGCGCCTTTGAAATCTCTGCGTAGCCGAGTTCCAGACATTCAGTGATCCAGGCCGAGTCGTTCGTTTCCTGGAACCAACAATCCCACTCGGAACTCCAGCGCCATAGATGCGGATGCCAGGCAAGCTCGTGTCCCTCTTCCTCGAACCGCCGTAAAACATCGGCGTATTCCAAGACCGGCCACGAGGCTTCGCCGTGTATCTCCTTGATCTGCGAGTCCGAGCGCAAAAAGAGCACCGCTTTGACTTTGACTCCGGTGGCGGCCTCGATTTTCCCGAACCTCTCCCGTAGCAGCGAGATGCCGTCTTCGAGCCCTCGCCATTTCAACGGGGAACGATGCTCGTCATATCTTGGGCCGCCATAGCGCGGCCGGTCGGGATCGCAATCGCATCCCAGAACCACCATCAAGGGTTCTGCCATAATCGGCTATTCCATCCCTAAAATCGAGCCGGCCGTGGATATATGGAAGTCGGCAATTGGCGGCCGAATACGCTCACAATCGTACGCTCATGCACATTCCGTGCGCCAAAAAACGAACACATTTCGACGGCGCAATACCTCCGGCATGAGCTATGTCACTTTCCTATCGGCGATTAGAGATATCCGATCCCCGGGCCGTGCGGAGATACTCCGACCATTATATCCACAGCAGATAAATTGAGCAAGAATTGTGCCATTATTTTGCGGGGAGCGCTTTCTCGCCATTGTGAAGAATACTATATAACCCTCTTAATTGCAAGGGATTAGACGACAATATGCAGGCAGGCGGCGAGATCCGGAGGCCGACCATCTTCCACGGTTGCGCCGCCGCGACCAGAAGGCCGAACGACCGGACGGTGTGAAAGAAATTATTGAAAGTATAGCTTTTTTTGACTTGTTCGTCAGTGTAGTATAAAATATATATGCTGCTGCATTTAAGGGAGGCCGGCACGAAATAGCGGGATACTCTTCTTAAAAGGGCGGTGATCGTTTTGATAAAGGCCGTAGTATTCGGTTTGCTGATACTGCTCATAGGGTTTGTTCTCTGGCAACTCATAGTGGGCGAATTCTTCAATCCGGCCGAAGAACTTGCGGTGGCCGTGAATAAGGAGAATTTCGATTGGTTTTCTTGTTCCAGCTGCGGCAAATTGTTTATGGCGGAAGTGACGACAAGAAAGGGTTACTGTCCGTATTGCAAGTTCCAGATGATGCTTGTGACCGAGGACAAGAGAGTCCTGGCCAAGAGCGTGGACAAAAGTGATTTTATATGTTTTTTCTCGCCCAAATGCGGAAGAGTATTCTTTGCCTATGAAACCAAGCAGATGGGCATATGCCCATATTGTGCCGAACCCGTAGATTTGACAGCTCCTCGGACGACCGTTCCCGAGGGCCCTTCGAGTGTTCCAGCCCGGCTGGCGGCATGGACAAAAGCCAATTCCGGCAAGCTTCTATTGGGAAGCATGGGGCTTTTCATCGTTTCAGTCGCGGTCATCTATTTGTTGATCGAAAACCGTACGGTGTTGTCGCTGAGATCCATCGAAGGGGCGGTTTCGGAAGAAGCGAATATCAAGCTGTCGAAATGGCAGACCAGAAAAAAGCGGCTCACGCTGGGAGATACGGAAGGCGATGATATCGTCTTACCGGAGCCTTCTCTCAAGGGCATCCATTACGTTCTTTCTTTCGTCCGTGTGGGTGGAAAGACACGCACGTATCTCAGCCGCAGCCCGGACCAACCCATATTGATTAACGAAGAGAGGCAATATAACCCGCGACTGCACGACCACGACATAATAAAACTCGGCGACGTTGTGTTCGAAGTAAATACCAAGGACAAATAGAATCCTTCTCAACTGAAGACCAAACACGAGGTCAAATCTCGAGCCGACCTCGGAAATTCATAAGATGGCCTATTGCGCGGGATGTGGACGCTACGTGGGAGACTACAGCGCCTATCATCGCGAAGTCCCCGGCGAGGGGAAACTGCTTTTTTGCTATCAGTGCAACCGGTGGGCCGACCGCAACCCGGGAAAAACGCCACCCTTCTCCAAGGGGATCCGATATTCTCCCGAAGGCGGGAGAATACGCACCTTTGGACGAATATACATCATAAGCTCCCTGGGCATTTTCGCCTTGGGTGTCGCGCTCATGCTGGCCGCAAAGCGACCCGGCCCCGGCGTCCTATTGGTTCTCGGAGGGTTGTCGCTGTTCTTCTTCGGACTGGGAATGAGAAAGTTTTTGGGAAAGTAACCGAAATCGCGGGAAGGTCCTCAGGGTTCTTTCGGCCGGGATGATTTTTGAAGCCCTGGCGCCGGTGGGTCTGAGGCAGAGGGAATGCGATGACTGCCAAAGCCAATGACATGCTTGGAGACAAAAATCGTCGGCGCTTTTTTCGCCATGCGTGTGATGTCTCGCTAAAGGGCGCTTTCGAGTATGACAGGAGCAACAAGTGGAGCCGCGACATTCGCCTGGGATATCTCAAAAGCGACATGATACCGCAAAATCATCTTCGAGTGTTGAACATCAGCCAAGGCGGGATAGCCCTCGTTTCACAATATCCGGCGAGCAAAGATGCGATAGTCTCTCTGAAGATCACCACGGCCTTCGACACGATCATTCGAGCCAAGGCCCGCGTAGCCTGGAGCAAGCGACTGAAAAAGTCGACGGAGGCATACGCGATCGGACTCAAATTTGAGAAAATGTCGCGCGGGGACACCCGGAACCTCAAGGAACTCCTGAGAATATTCCAGCAGACGCACTCTGGCGAGAAATCCCTGTCCTAGCGGCATCGAGACATCGGCGCTGCGATTTCGACCGAGATATTCCTTGTACTTGCTCCACGAAAGGAGTAAGATATTTTCGCTGATAACCGGGTGGTTCTCCGGTGGGCAGGCTGTCGGCGAACCTCGATTGCCTGCGCCTTCTGCGGGCCGGCAGGCGCCGCCTCGCGGAATCTTGCAACGGAAAGTCCTATGGTGTCGGAACCTGTCGATGGGCTGGACCAACCGCGGAATATGGGATGAACGAAAATACAAAGGAATCGAAGTATCTCAGTCAGACCCAGGAGTGCACCAACTGCGGCGGCCGCGAGAAGATTGTACTTGAGGAAGAAGTCGTGGCGCCGGGAGATAAAGTGTATCCGGACGGAACCGTACTGTGTGCAAAGTGCCGGACGCCCACAATGGTAACGGTTTACCGCTGGAAAAAATGGGAAGAGTCCGGCTGAGCGCTTGCATGGAGCCGGCTTTGCCCGTTTGTTCGCGATACTGCGGCAAGGGTTAAGACAGAGTTGATTGTCGTTGCATTATACGGTATACTTACCTCGAAGCGGCAATAAACCGAGATCGTACACCGCGCATGAGCGCCTAATACGCCTACCCCAGCAAAGCGCGTTCAGCGGCCGATCCACCCGGACCATCCCGGGAAAAACCAATCAGTGCGGAGATTCGCCGCATCACGCGCGGCGGCGCCTTAGAGTTGCAGCCGCAAGAGCGCCTCGATCTCGGAGGGGTTTTCGTTTCGGCAGGTTCCAATACTGGAAAAGAATCGAAAAAAGGGCAAGCAATAATGCTCAAACGTGCGTTCCCTTTCCTTGAATGGTTCAAGGAGTTCAATGGCGCATCCTTGCGGGCCGATGTCATTTCCGGCGTGACGGTGGCCCTGGTGCTGATTCCCCAATCCATGGCCTACGCTCAACTGGCCGGCCTGCCCCCCTACTATGGCCTCTATGCGGCCTTTCTGCCTCCCAGCATTGCGGCCTTGTTCGGGTCGAGCCGTCAACTGGCGACCGGTCCGGTGGCTGTGGTTTCCTTGATGACGGCGGCTTCCCTCGAGCCGATCGCCAAGGCCGGGAGCGAGGGCTTCATCGCCTATGCCATCTTGCTGGCGCTGATGGTCGGCGTGTTCCAGTTTACGCTCGGCCTGCTGAAATTGGGCATGGCGGTCAACTTCCTTTCGCATCCGGTCGTGAACGGATTCACCAATGCGGCCGCAATTATAATCGCCACCTCGCAGCTTTCGAAAATTTTCGGCGTATACGTCGACAAGGCGGAACACCATTATGAGACCATTTATCGGGTGGTCAGGGCCGCTGTCGAATATACGCATTGGCCGACCTTGGGCATGGCCGTCCTGGCGTTTGCGATTATGTATGGTCTGAGACGATTGAATCCGAAAATCCCCAACGTGCTCGTGGCTGTGGCGGGGACGACCCTGCTCTCTTGGGCGACCGGCTTTCAGAACGACTTCAAGACAGACATGGCCTCGCTCCAATCGTCCGAGGTCACGGCTGTCATCCGGGAATATTCCAAATCATTGTCGGAGTTCGAAGAGGCGACCGAAGAGCGAGCCACCCTGGGCACGGAGGCGGAGGAAGCCGTGAAGGCCCATGGGCGGCATTCGGTCGAGGCCGTGAGGCTGCGCCACGATGTGGCCATGCTCAACCTCCATCTTGAAGAGTCGAAGGAAGAAAGCGAAGCGCTCAGGGCAAAGCTTCGTTCATACCATTTCGAGGGCGTAAAGGGCCCGGGAGACAAGAAGATATTTTATCTCAGAGACCGCGTGCCGCCCGGAAGCGAAGGGGACGGACGCCGA
>CBFDAY010000177.1:0-6298 GCA_965602895.1 uncultured bacterium | reverse complement strand
GTTATGCTCGCCTCGCTCATGCCGCGCATCGGCCACGGGCCGCCCGGATGGATCATGCCGAGAAACGCGTTTCCCGACTGCGGCTTGGCTATCAGCACGACACCGTTCCGCCCTATGGTGAAATCCTCATTGTCGTAATTCGTGCCGTGGATGAGCTTGCCGTCCTTTGTCGCTTTTCCCCATGCGGCGAAATCGCTGCAGTCTTTGGAGAAATCTTCGGACGAAGCCTGCATCGAAGCGAATTCACCGGCCAGTTTCATGACCAGTCCCTGTGATTGCGACAGCTCGGCCAGGGCAATTGCGGCGAATACCTCATCGAAGCCGACGGGCGAGCCGACAGCCTTCAATCCATCGGCCATTCCCCGGATTTCCTCATAGTAATCCGGCGCCTTTTCCTTTATCGGCACGACGAAGCACTTGTTTATGGCCAATCGGCATATGGCTTTCCCGATTTCCAACTGCTGTTGGGTGGGCTTTTCCCCTGATTCCGGATTCCAGCCGCCGAGCAGGAACATCATCGGCGAGCCCATCCCGCTGACCAGTTCTTGGATGCGATCCGCCAGCAGGATACCGTGCTGATATCCCATCTCATACGGCGTTCCCTGCACATGCAGAATCGGCGGAAAATGGGGAAGTTGGGGTCTCTCCAACAAGAACGCCTTGTCATATATGGATATCTTGCTGCCGTTTTCCGTTGTGACTCGGATAACGCGCGGCTTTTCCATCGCGAGATTCTTTTCATCCGATTGCGCGAAACAGATTGTTGAAATAGAGAATGTCGCGATGCAAAACGCGAGCGAAAACAAAGATATTGTTGAAATGAATTTCTCTCGCATTTTCATTTTGCGACATCCCCTTTCTTTTACGCTCGCTTTCACCAGCCCATGTTTGGGACGCTACGGATACAGTTTAGGGGTCTGGCTGATGCCGAGTATCTCGCGCGCCTGCGCGGGTGTGGCGACCTCGCGGTTCAGCTCGTGAACGAGACGCACGGCCCGCTCGACGAGTTGCGCGTTGCTCTCGGCTTTCTCGCCTTTTCGGTAGTAGACGTTGTCTTCCATGCCTACGCGGAAGTGGCCGCCCATGATAAGGCTCAGCGTTATGATCGGAAGCTCGAGCGAGCCGGTGCCGATGGCCGAGAAGATCGATTTGGGCGGCATGTTGTCGATCATGTCGAGGGCCGACATTACCGTGGGCGGGCTGCATGCGCCGTCCTGCCCGAAGACGAGCTGGCACCAGTAGGGGGGATCGATGAGGTTCTTGTTGATGAGATTGTCGACGAACCACCAGCTTTGACTGTTGAAGACTTCAAGCTCGGGCTTGATGTCGCTGGCCTTCATGGCGCGCGCGAATTTTTCGGTCTTGGTATAGCCCAGCATGTCGACCCCTTCGTATTGCAGCGTCTTGGAGTCGACGACGGTCAGCCCTCTCTGCTTCAGCATCTCGAGCACACTCTCGTCCGGGTCGACAAGATCGAATGGGGATCTGACTTTCATTCGCATGTAAAGCATGCCTACGTCGAGCGAGGCCACTTCGGGATTGCAATCGGCGAAGAACTTCGTGATTACTTTCTCGTCGTCTTCCTTGAACAGGCCCGAGCATGTGTTGTTGACGATAAGGTCCGGGCACCGCTCGCGCACGAGGTGGTTCACCTTGTAAAAGTCCTCGCCGTCTTCGGCGTTGGTGGCGTAGTTCATGTTGGGGTTGCGCGCGTGGATGTGCATCATGCTTGCGCCGGCCTTGTACGCCTCATAGGTCGAATCCGCCTGTTCCTCGGGGGTCTCGGGCAAGTTCGGATTCGCCGCCTTGCCATGCACGCCGCCCGTGATCGCGCACGTTATAATTACGGGAGGCCAGTTTCTGAAGTGTTCTCGCCATTCGCGGTTATCGGTAAAGTTCCAACTTGTGTCGTCAATTGTGAGCCCCATGTCCTTGTTCCTCCTTTATCCGTTAGCAGACAGCAAAAGGGTCATCGTCGCCGGCCGGTTTTCATCATATGCTATCACATATCGGATGCATTTTGTCCCTGATTCGCTGCGAGATCAGGGAGCGTCTCGATCACAAGAGGCTTTTCGAGATACCTTGTCACTATGTCCTGCTTGACCTTTCCCGTCCGCCCGATGTCACGCGCAGAGATGCGCCGCGTTTTCTTCGATGTACGGTTTCAACAGCTCAAATGTTTCTTTGAGCCCCTGTATCCCCCTGTCGACCTCCTTCTCCGTCATGGGAGTGGAAATGATAAATTCACCCCTCTTGGCCGTATATATGCCGCGGTTCATCAATTCGAGGTGCGCCCATTTCTGCAGCTCCATGCAGCCCATGTACGACATCGCGAAGTCGAAGGCGTTTGACACTTCCTTGTCCGTATAGATAATATTGGTGAGAGAGCCGATTCCCATCAACTGGCATTTTATCCCGAGCGATTTGAAGACGTCGTTGCCGTCCTCGCGCAGCCTGGCGCCGAGCGAATTGATGTGGTTGACGGCGCTCTCATCGAATTTCTTCATCGACGCGATTCCGGCTGCCATCGTGATCTCGTTGCCGTTGAATGTGCCCGAATGATTTATCGCGTCAGGGTTTGATGGATCGTAGTCGAATCTGTCCATAAGCTCTTTGCTTGCGCCGAATGCGCCCACGGGATATCCGCCCCCGATGAACTTGCCCAGCGCGGTTATGTCGGGGTACACTCCCTCATATTGCTGGTAGCCGCCCGTGCTCTGGCGGAAGGATTGCACCTCGTCGAATACGAGGAGAACGCCGTACTTGTCGGCCAGCTCCCTCAGTCCCTTGAGATAGCCCGGCTTCGGCGCGATTACGCCAAGGCTGGCAAGGAACGGCTCGGTGATGATACAGGCCAGCTTGTTCGCATGCTTTTTTAGTTGCGCTTCGGCGGCGTCGAGATCGTTGAAAGGAGCGACCACCACGTCGGTAAGGACGCTCTGTGGGATACCCAATCCCTCGAGGTGGGCCTTGGGCAGGCCTTCGGGGGCGAGGTCGGGAACGACCGAAACCTTGGCCGTGTCCTGCGTGCCGTGATAGCAGCCCTCGAACTTCAGTATCATGTCTTTTTTCGTGATGGCCCTGGCAGCCCTGATGGCCCACGTTGTGGCCTCGGTTCCCGAATTCGCATATCGAACCATGTCGACCGACGGCGTGCGGTCGCACAGTATCTTCGCATGTTCGAGCTGCAGGTGGGAGGTCGAACTCAGGGCGCAGCCCTTTTCTATCTGCGCGCGGACGGCCTCCATTATGTCGGGGTCGCAGTGGCCGTGCACGAGCGAGGTGTAGTTGCCGACGAAATCGACATATTCGTTGCCATCAATGTCCCACAGATAACATCCCTGGCCCCTGTCCATGTTGGTCGTATAGGGCTTGTAGGATATCGATTCCCTCGTCTCGCCTCCCGGCATGTACTGCCTGGCCTCTTCATAGTGCTTCCGCGATTTCCTTGTCCTTTCAAGGTATCGCGCTTCGATGTCTTTAACGGTTTTGGCGGCAGTGGTTGCTGGCATGGTTGGTTTCCTCCATATCGGCTCGATCATTGACGGGCGGGTAAACAAAAGCAATTAATGGAAAAACTGGCTTTCCTTGCTGGGCGGCGTCACACAGCGCCGTCGGCACGACGCTCGTCGTGAATCCACTTTTCAACTGCATTTTGAAACGTGTCTACGAACGAATCCAGTATCAGTTCAGGCTTGCCGGCCATAGGGGAGTCCACGACCAGGGCCGTCATCAGGCCCTCGAAAGCTACGAGAACCATGTGATTCAACATGAAACGCCGGTCGAACGACAGGTCGGAGTAGCGGCGCTGCAGCTCTTTTGAGTACATGTCGCGAAACTCTATATCGTTCTTGATGTGCATACGCTTCACTTCGGGATCGATCATCGCCATGCCCATGTATTCGCGCGTAACACCTCTCAGTATCGGATCATCGGCCAGCAGCCCAAAGAGTTCGCGAAGGGCCTTTTTGAGCGCCTTGAAGAAGTCCTCCTCCTGTGCCAGCATTCCTCGCATGGTCGCCAGGGCGACAACCTGGCGCCTGCGGTTGACGGTCATGAGCAGCTCTTTCTTATCCTTGAAATGGTGATAGAGCGCCCCGAGCGTCACGCCGGCCTTCGAAGCGATCTCGCGAATGGTGGTCTGGTGATAACCCTTCTTGGCGAAGCATTCCGATGCAGAGAGCAGCAGATTTTTGCGTGTCAGCCTGGTGGCCTTTTTGTGGAGGTCTTTCGGATCGAGCGGATGCTCGTCCAGGAATTGCTCGATGGTGAGCTGCTTCTCACTCGGATTCATAGTTTTAGTCTTCTCCGATCATGTGGTTGAAGAGGGCAAAACATATCAGTGCTATGTAGCATATCGGTGATATTATATCAGCAGAAATGGAGATTGTCAAGTACTTTTTTGGGCTGGATAAATTTGGTCGCGCCGGATAAATTTAGGAGTGCTAATATCGAATACAGTATATGGTTAGGGCTGCTATCCTCAGAAATAAGATTAAAAAATGGCTTGATTGGGAAAGGGGATTACGCCGGTTCTTTCAAGCACCAGAGCATTGCGACAGCGCTCACGAAGGCAAGGATCGAGAGCGATATCCAGACAATCGGGGGAGCCCCGAGCAGGATTTTGCCGAGGGCGAATAGCGATGAATATATGAATGCCGCCCCGCTGACAACACCCAGCAGGTTGCGTCCGGCGCCACTTGCCGGAGGTAGCCTGAACATTCGTTCAATATGCCGCCACCCTCGACCGCCCGGGCGCACACGCTCATAAAACTCCCTCAACCGCTCCGGTGGCGTCGGTGCGGTCAAATACGTCACCGCAAGCCATACGACCGTCGAGAAGACCACGATCAGCAACAGCCGCACGCCCTCGTACTCGCGCGCCCTGAGCGGCGTAAACAGGAACAGCACGACCGCGATGGCAAGCGAAAACACCATCGCCGATATCTCCGACCACGCGTTTATGCGCCACCAGTACCACCTCAAAAGGTACACCAGCCCCACGCCCGCTCCTATGGCGATCAGGAATTTCCACGCCCATTCGATCGAATCCATCATCGAACTGGCCCCAACGGCGAGCGCGGCCATCAGCACCATCGCCGCGCGCGCGGCCAGCACATAATGTTTCTCGCTCGCGCCCGGCCGGATGAACCGTTTATATATGTCGTTGGCCAGATACGACGCGCCCCAGTGCAAATGCGTGTCTATCGTCGACATGAACGCCGCCAGCAGCGAGGCCACCATCATTCCGCGCAGCCCCACGGGCAGGAAATCTATCATCATCTTCGGATACCCCAGCTCGGGGTCGGCCAGGTTGGGATAGACGACGATCGAGACGAGCGCCACGAGTATCCACGGCCACGGCCGCAGCACGTAGTGCGCGAACGCAAACCACAGGATCGCCAGCCTCGCGTGCCGGTCGTCGCGGCAGGCCATCGCGCGAAGACCGATGTACTCGCCGCCGTCGGCGTTGCGGAACGCCCACCATTGCACGCCGAAATAGACGCCGAACGTGATCATCGCCAGCTCGCCCGCGCCCGGCTGCGGAGAAAGGCGGAGAACCCCCTCGGGCGCCGCGCCCGATGCTTGAAGCGCCGTCGCTATGGCTCCGATGCCGCCGATGTGGCGGACAGCGATAACCGCCAGCGCGATCGAGCCGAACATCGCCATCGCGAACTGGATGAAATCCGTCACCACCACTCCCCACAGGCCCGACAGCACCGAGTATACGAGCGCGAGCAATATGAGCGCTACCGTCAGCAGCACATTCGGGGCAACCTCCAGCCCGATCAGCGGCAGCCGCACCGCTCCGACCTCGCCCAGCCCGAGCGCTATCGTGCCTATCTTCGTCATCGCCAGTATGACCCATCCCATGACGATGCAGTTGACGAAGATCGCCGAGTAGCCCGCCTTCAGCGCTCGCAGAAACGCCGCGGGTTTTCCATGATAGCGCAGCTCGATGAACTCGACGTCGGTCAAGAGGCCCGTCCGCCGCCACAGACGCGCATACAGGAACGCCCACAGCATGCTGCTCATCACCAGGTTCCACCAGAACCAGTTGCCGGCGATCCCCGTCGTGCGCACGATTCCCGTCACCGCCAGCGGTGTGTCGGCCGCGAACGTCGTCGCGACCATCGACGTCCCCGCCAGCCACCACGGCAGGCTCCGCCCCGAAAGCAGAAAATCGGCCATGCTCCTTCCCGCCCTGCGGGCAAGCAGCACGCCGATCCCCAACGCAACCACGCAATATGCCACCACTATGACCCAGTCAATGCTGTGCATGCCGGAATCTTAGCAG
>CBFDAY010000176.1:0-6302 GCA_965602895.1 uncultured bacterium | reverse complement strand
CGAAACGGCATCGTGGGTCTCTCCCGGAATAGATCGGGTTTCTCTTCGCCCGGCGCGCCAGATTATATTGGCGCAAAGGCGATAAGTCAAGGGACCGGCCCGCAGGCCGAAGGCAAGCCCGCTCGCAAACCACGCGCCACGCGAGGAGGCTCCATCCGCGAGTCTCCCGGAATGAATAAGACCGACCAGATGAAAACCACACCCGACAGGCTCTGTTGCAATCGCCAAAGCCGTATGATAGAATTGAAGTTGGGAGATACCCGCGAGGAAAAAATGGTACAGATTCGACTTGTGACATATCCCGGGCCGGTGCTTCGCAAAAAGGCTTCGGCTATCAAGAACGTCGACGGCAAGCTGATCGAGACAGCCGATGCGATGTTCGAAATGATGTATGAAAACAACGGAATCGGCCTTGCGGGTCCGCAGATCGGGCTGTCAAAGCGGTTGCTCGTACTGGACATACGGCAGGACGGACGTCCCAACTACATGATGATAAACCCGCGTATCACGCGTCGCGAAGGCTCGATCGACGCCGAAGAGGGCTGCCTCAGCCTTCCCGATGTTTTCGGCGACGTCAATCGCGCCGAGCGCGTGGAAGTCGCATTCGTCGACCGCGACGGCGAGGAGCAAATCCTTGAGGCGGAGGGCCTTTTGGCGCGCGTGATTCAGCATGAAAGCGACCACTTAAACGGCGTGCTATTCATCGACAGGCTGGACAAAGCGCGGCGGCGCGCCGTCGAACAGGCGCTTCGCGAACTCTCCCAGGCAAGCAAGGAGGGGGTCTCAAACTGAAATGAAGAGCGAGGACGGCGCGATAACAAGGTTGGTAGAGGAATTTCGCCGTCTGCCCGGCATCGGCCCCAAGAGCGCCCAGCGCCTGGCGTTCCATATCCTGAATCTTCCGAAAGAGGAGGCCGGCCGCCTCGCACAGGCGATTATCGACGCGAAACATAAAATCGGCTTTTGCTCCGTGTGCTGCAACATCACCGAGACGGACCCGTGCCATGTGTGCGCCGATCCGCGGCGTGACCGCTCCATCATCTGCGTTGTCGAAAAACCCGGCGACGCCGCCCTGATAGAAAAAGGCGGTAGCCACAGGGGATTGTACCATATCCTTCACGGCGCGATCTCGCCGCTCGACGGTGTCGGCCCGGATGAGATACGGATCAAGGAGCTGCTCGCGCGGCTGCAGGACAAATCGATCAGCGAGCTGATCCTGGCGACCAATCCCAACACCAACGGCGAGGCCACCGCCATGTACATACGCGAGGTCGCCCGGCCGCTTGGCGTGAAAGTGACGAGGATAGCCCAGGGAGTGCCGGTAGGAAGCGACCTGGAGTTCGCCGACAACTCCACGCTGGCTCACGCCCTCGACGGGCGCAGGGAAATGTGAACGACGACCTCGACAGCCGCACGCTTCATCGCCCGGGCCCCACGAACCGGGCGTTTCCATAAGGAGATCGAGCCCCCGATGGAGGGATCGCGAAAAGAAGTGGACACGGGCGCAGGCAAACCGCTGGAGGACCTCGTCGGAGAATTTCTCAACTGGCTCAGCGTCGAAAAGGGCTGCCCTGAAAACACGATCCTTTCCTACGGTTACGATCTCGAAAGATACAAAGAATTTATAGAAGTCGTCCTTGAAACCGACATCTCGCGCATGGGACGCGCCGACATTTATGACCACCTGGCCACCCTCGGGGACGGCGGGCTGTCCTCTCGCTCCCGGGCGCGCCACTTCGTCGCGATAAGGCAATTCCATCGATACCTTTATAGAACCAACCACTTGCCCAAAGACTGCACCGCGAACCTCAGCGGGCCGAGCGTGTCGAAAATGCTGCCCCACGTGATAACTCTCACCGAGGTCGACAGGCTTCTTGCCCAGCCGGACCCATCGACCCCAAGGGGCCGGCGCGACGGCGCGATGCTCGAGCTGATGTATTCGGCGGGCCTGAGGATTTCGGAGCTTATCCACCTGAAATGCGGTGACGTGCTTCCGGACATCGGCTTTCTCAAGTGCCGCGGCAAGGGCGGCAAGCAGAGATTGATCCCGATCGGCGAGGTCGCCTTCGAAAAGCTGAGAGCGTATCTTGATAACCGGCGCGAGTCCCGGTCGGAATGGCTCTTTCTCACGCGGCTCGGCAAGCCTTTTTCGCGACAGGGCTGCTGGAAAATGATCCGAGGATACTTAAGGGACGCCGATATATCCAAAAGGGTCACGCCTCACACGCTCAGGCATTCCTTCGCGACGCATCTGCTTTCGGGCGGCGCGAACCTGAGGTCGATACAGGAGATGTTGGGCCACGCCGACATCGCTACAACACAGGTTTATACGCATGTGACAACCGACAGGCTCAGAGAGACCCATCTGCGCTGCCATCCTCGCGGATGACATGCATCCCGAATAAGAAAATGTCCGGCATTCAAGCCAAAGATATAGCCTTCAGCTACTCGGACCAGCCGCTTTTCGATGGGCTCGGCGTCGCGGTCGGCAAAGGCGAGTTCGTCGGCCTCGTCGGCCCCAACGGCTCGGGGAAGACCACTTTTCTCAACATTCTCTCTCGCGTTTTGAGACCATCGCGCGGCAGCATACTTATCGACGGGAGCGACATCGAATCGTTTTCCGCACGCGCCCTCGCGCGCAAGATCGCGGTCGTGCCGCAGGAGACCGGCATCATATTTCCGTTCTCGGTGTCCGAGGTCGTCCTCATGGGACGCGCCCCGCATCTCCAGTCGATTCTGGAGAGCGATGAGGATTTCGAGATCGCGATGGAGGCGATGAAGATGACCGGCGTCGATCATCTGGCCTCGCGCGCTGTCACGAACCTGAGCGGAGGCGAAAAGCAGGGCGTCTTCATCGCAAGGGCGCTCGCTCAGCGGCCGAGCATTCTGTTGCTCGACGAGCCGACCGCGTTTCTCGACATCAAGCACCAGGTGGACATTTACGATATCCTCACGCGGCTGAACCGCGAGCGCGGAATGACCATCCTCGCCGTCTCGCACGACCTCAATCTCGCGTCGCACTACTGCGAACGGGTGCTGGTCTTCAAGGAGGGAAGCCTGATGTTCGACGGCTTGCCGCAGGAGGCGATCACGACCGATACCATCCGCGACGTGTACGGGACCGACGTGGTCGTCCGCATGAACGATCAGACCGGCAGGCCGTTCGTCCTCCCGATACGCTCTCAAGCCGGCGAAGCAAGCCCGGAGAACCTCGCCGAATGAAAGTAGTCCTGATTAATCCACCCGAAATGATAGCGGGCGAAGAGGGGGGAACCGGTTTCGGCGCGCGCAGCTTCGTCAAGCAATTGAGGGTGCTCCCGCCTCTTGGGCTTGCTTACATCGCGGCCATGCTCAAGCGGGCCTCGCACGAGGTCGAGCTGATCGACGCCAACGCCCTCCGCATAGATCCCGATGAAGTCATCCGCAGGACGAGCGCGCTCTCGCCCGATATAATCGGAGTCACATGCGTTACGCCGCTGTTTCCCGTAGTGGTCCACATCTGCCGGTCGCTGAAAAAACTTCTTCCGAGCGTTCCGATAATCGCCGGCGGCCCGCAGGTGACGATCATGCCCGAGCTTACGATGGAGAACACGGCATTCGATTTCGGCGTCGAGGGCGAGGCCGAGATCGCGATGCCTCGATTGATCGAGGCGATCGCCAACGGCCGCTCGCCCGAGGGCATCGGGGGAGTGCTCCTGCGAGACGGCGGCAAGGTCGTCCGCAACGGCCCGGCGGAGATCATGCCGATCGACGAGATACCTTTCCCCTTGCGCGAGGGACTGCCTAACGACCGATACTTCGACATGACGACCGAGGCGCGCCGCGTGTCCTCGATAATGACCGCCAGGGGATGCCCGTACCGATGCTCGTTCTGCGAGCGCTACATCCGCGGCGGTCACTACCGCATGCGCAGCGCCGACAGCGTCGTGGCGGAGCTTGAGGAGCTGGTGACGAGATTCGGCTGCACGGAGGTCGTCATCTACGACGACACATTCACGGCAAACAAGAAGCGGGCGGCCGAGATTTGCGAAAAGCTGCTCACCCTCGGGCTGAAGATCCGCTGGGACTGCCGCACGCGCGTGGACTGCGTCGACCCGGGGTTGCTCAAGCTGATGGCTCGCGCCGGGTGCTCGCGCATATCGTTCGGCGTCGAGTCCGCCTCGGATGACGTGCGCGAGCTGTTCAACAAAAAGATAACAATCGAACAAGTCAGGGACGCCTTCGAGTGGACGCGCGCGGCCGGGATCAGGATCCTCGCCTACTTCATGCTCGGCGCGCCCGAGGAGACGCGCGAGTCTATCGAGAAAACGCTCTCGCTCTCGGTCGAGCTGAATCCGGACTTCGCCTATTATTCCATCGTCGTCCCGTATCCGGGAACCGACCTGTACGATCACGCGCTCGAGAAAAAGCTCATAGGCTGCGACTACTGGAAGGAGTTTGTGCGGACCGAGGGCGATCTTGCCGAGCCGGCGCCCATGTTCGAGCACGGCGACGTCACGCGCGAACACCTGGTCGCGACGCTCAGGAGCGCATACCTGCGATTCTACTTGCGTCCGGGCTACATATTGAAAAGGCTTCGCTCCATAAAGAGCCTTTCCGATTTCGCCTGGCACATCAAAATGGCAAAAGTAACGGTGATGACGTAGACGGAGATGATATGTACCGAGAATACGCGGGCAATCTTCATATACACTCGAAGTATTCCGACGGCACGGCGACGATCGAGGAGATCGCCGCCGCCGCCGGGCGAGCCGGGCTCGACTTTATCGGAATCAACGATCACTATCACCTCAAAGGCATGCGGGAAGGCAAAGAGGGCTGGCGCAACGGCGTCGTCGTGCTCGTCGGAAGCGAGTTGAACCGGCGATACAACCATTACCTCGCATATAACATAAGCGCGGAAATCCCCTCCGATACCGACAACCCGCAGACCGTAATAGACGCGGCCAGGGCGCAGGGCGGCCTGGGCTTCATCGCGCACCCCTTCGAACTCGGCAGCCCACTGCACGACGACGGCCACACTTTCGTCTGGAATCGGTGGGACGTCACGGGATTTACGGGAATCAGCATCTGGAATTTTTCGTCAATCTGGAAAGGAAACGCCCGCAGCCTCCTGTCGGGCCTGTATTGCTACCACAACATGCGCGCGGCCGACCTCGATCCGCTCGGCGAGACCCTCGCAAAATGGGACGAGCTGACCCGCAGCCGAAAAGTCGTGGCCATTGGCGGATCGGACAACCACGGCGTGAAATTCAAAGCGTTGTTGGGGCTGATCCGAGGCAGGATATTCGATTACGAATACGCGTTCCGCGCCGTAAATACACACGTCCTGCTGCCCGACGAGATGCCCGCCGACTTCGGCGCGGCCAAGCGGGCGATATACGACGCGCTCGAAGAGGGTCGCTGCTTTGTGGCCTGCAGCCTGTTCGCCGACCCGCGCGGATTCAGATTCGAGGCCGAGACCGCCGCCGGCCTCATTCCCATGGGCGGAGATGTTTCACTGAAGGAATCGCCCACCCTCACCGTCAAAGCCCCCGCGCGCGGCCAGATCAGGATCATCCATAACGGACACGTGATAAAAACCGAGACCGCCGCCGAACTCTCGCACCGCCCCGCCGAGCCGGGCCCATACCGGGCCGAGGTGAGGCTCCACCGCGCCTTCGGAAAAACGCGCGCCTGGATTTTTTCCAATCCGATATATGTGGCGTAGGCAGCCTCCGGAAAAATGGGGAAACTCCTGTCGGGAAATCGTATTGGCAAACACCTGCACATATGCTATACTAACTCGACAGGAAAATATGGCCCTGCCTTTTGGGATCAATTTATTAAGATGGAGAGTGAATCGGCATAGATGGAATACGAAATCGTAATCGGCCTCGAGTTTCATACCCAGCTTTCCACCCAATCCAAGATCTTCTGCGCGTGCAGCACCAAGTTCGGAGCGGAGCCCAATACACAGGTCTGCCCCGTCTGCATGGGCCTGCCGGGCTCGCTGCCCGTCCTCAACAGAAGGGTCGTAGAAAGCGCGATCATGACAGGGCTGGCGTTCGGGTGCGAGATCGCGAGAAACTGCAAGTTTGCGCGGAAAAACTATTTCTATCCCGATCTGCCGAAGGATTACCAGATCTCGCAGTACGAGGACCCCATCGCCGCCAAAGGCTCGATGGAGATCGTCGTTGACGGGGAAACCAGGCGCATCGATATAACCCGCGTCCACATGGAAGAGGACGCCGGCAAGCTTATACATTCCGAAAGCGGGCCCACCAGCTACGTCGATTTCAACCGCACCGGGGTACCGCTGT
>CBFDAY010000175.1:0-6376 GCA_965602895.1 uncultured bacterium | reverse complement strand
GGGATTATCCGTGGAAAAATCGAGAATTTTCATGCAAATTCTTGTTGAAAACAAGGAAGGCCTCGTGATATAATCTTGCGATTAGGGCAAAGCCACGAAAAAGGGGAGGCCTTTGCGGCGTGTGTGCGGCCGGCCCCCGATGGTGTCATTATTCGAGTCCGCGTGCAGCCGCGCTCATCGAAGAGCGGCATAACAGGCATGGTTGGGCAATGCATCAAGGTCTGTGTTAACGCGCCCGCCGCCGAAGGAGCCGCCAACAAGGCGTGCCGTGCTCTGCTCGCGAAGTGCTTCGGAGTGTCCAAAGGGCGGGTGGAAATAATATCCGGCGCCGGATCGCGCGAGAAACGCGTGCTCCTCAGGGATCTCGACAAGGCCTCTGTTTCGTCCCGGCTTTCCGAGGTATTGGGGTCGCCGCCGGGAAGCGCGCGGCCGAAAAAAAACCATGATGGAAGGAGAGGGCAAATTGCTCGATCTCAGGCAGAAGATCGATGAGACCAAGGCTGCGATCAAGAAAACAGTCACGCTTCGGCCGTCAATCGGAATCATTCTGGGCACGGGATTGGGAGAGCTTGTCAAAGAGATCAGGGGGAAAAAGTCCATCCCTTACGACGACCTCCCCAATTTCCCCGTTTCTACAGTCGATAGCCACGAGAGTCAGCTCGTTTTCGGCAGGATCGGGCAAGAGAATGTCGTCGCGATGCAAGGTCGCTTTCATTTCTATGAAGGCTATTCCATGACGGAGATCACATTTCCGGTTCGCGTCATGAAAGCCCTCGGCGTCAAAACGCTCATCGTCTCCAATGCCTCCGGCGGGATGAACCCCAACTTCGAAGCGGGCGACCTCATGGTAATAACCGACCACATCAACCTCATGGGGGACAACCCCCTTATCGGCCCGAACGATGACATGCTGGGCCCGCGCTTTCCCGACATGGTCGAGCCGTACGACAGCAAGTTGATAAGACTCATCGAGAAGGTGGGGATCGAGGAAAAGATACCGCTCAAGCGCGGCGTGTACGTGGCGGTCGCGGGACCCAACCTCGAGACCAGGGCGGAATACCGTTTTCTGCAGACGATCGGGGCCGACGCCGTCGGCATGTCGACCGTGCCCGAGGTGATCGTCGCCGTGCATGCCGGCCTCCGCGTGCTGGGAATCAGTTGTATTACCGACGAATGTCTTCCCGACGCCCTCAAGCCGGCGAACATCGAGTCGATATTGAAAGTCGCGGCGGAGGCCGAGCCTAAGCTAAGCAGGCTCATAAGCCAAACCATCGAAGCGATGCGCTGAGGACGGTGGCCGCATATCATTTCCGCTGAAAGGAGGTGAAAAAACACAGTGGTTTCTTTTATTGCAAGGGTGCTTCTGATAGTCATAAGCGCCTCGATCGGATACATGGTCGGCAACGCCTTCGGTCCGGTGCAGCCTATTTATGCCATAGCCGGCCTGATAGCCGGTACAGTGATTGCGTTTGTGGTAATCGGGCTGGAATTTCTGACCAGGAAGTTCTCATTCGAGGGGCTTGTTGCGCCGACTGTAGGCATAATATTGGGAATGGTGACCGCGAATTTCGCCGTCGGCTGGCTGGACCTCGTGATTCCCGAAAAAGTTGTTCTTTTCAACGATATCAAGTCCTTTCTGACAATCTCGCTGATGCTTTTCCTCGGCTATCTCGGCTTCTCCATCGGGCTTAAGCTCAAGGGCGATCTCAGGCTATTGCCGGCTCCCGTGTTCGGAGGTGACGGCCGGGAATCAGCGAAAGTGCTTGATACGAGCGTCATTATCGATGGCCGCATTGCCGACATTTGCAGGCTGGGGTTTCTTGAGGGCGCCATTATTATTCCACGGTTTGTGCTCGGCGAACTCCAAAATATCGCCGACTCGCCGGACCCGTTGCGGCGCACGCGCGGAAGACGAGGATTGGACATCCTCAACGAGATTCAAAAGCAGGTGTCGAAAGACGTCCGCATCAGCGAAGTGGACTATCCGGATGTGCGTGAAGTCGATTCGAAGCTGGTCAGACTGGCCAAGGAGTTGAAGGCCAAGATTGTAACCAATGATTTCAACCTCAATAAGGTCGCCCAATTCCAGGGCATAGAGGTGCTCAACATCAACGATCTGGCCAACGCGCTTAAGCCGATAGTACTGCCCGACGAGGATTTCGTCATAAAGATCATCAAGGAAGGAAAGGAGCAGGGACAGGGCGTCGGCTACCTCGACGACGGCACGATGGTTGTCATCGAGAACGGCGGCAAGCTGATAGGAAAAGAAGTAAAGGTGACGGTCACGAGCGTGCTCCAGACCTCGGCCGGCCAGATGATATTCACGAGAATCAGGTGAGTCGCACGCGCCGTATGCGCGTTCCCGAACGACTGCGCGCCCTGCCGCAACGCCCGGCTTCAAGGGCGCGCAATTGTCGTCCGAATATATAAGGGAACCCCCCTGAATGCGCGCTGCAGCAATCATACCGGCCGCCGGACGCGGCGAGCGACTGCGTTCCGCGCGCCCGAAAGCTCTGGCGCCGCTTCTCGACAGGCCCCTGCTTGCATGGACCCTCAGGCCGATTCTCCAGTGCGGTGTCTTTTCTGAGATCATTGTCGCCTGTCCTCCCGACGAGAGAGGTTCCTTCAGCGCCCTTGTGGATGAGGCCGACACCGCGCAGACGCCGGTGCGACTCATCGCCGGGGGAGGAACAAGACAGGAATCCGTCTTGAGGTCCCTGAGAGAGGTCCCGGCCGAGTGCGATCTCGTCGCAATTCACGACGGCGCCCGACCGCTTCTCACGCCGCAGACCATCCTCGACGTCATGAGCCGGGCGAAAGAAACCGGCGCGGCTATTGCGGCCGTGCCCTGCAAGGACACCGTCAAGCTCTGCGATGGGAGCGGCGTTGTCTCGGAGACGCTGGAAAGATCGCGCGCCTGGCTCGTTCAGACACCGCAGTGTTTTCGCCGCGACCTCATAGTCTCCGCCCACGAGAAGGCGCAACGGGAGGGATACACTGCGACCGACGACGCCGCTCTCGCGGAGCGGGCCGGCGCCGCCGTGCACGTCGTCATGGGATCATACGAAAACATAAAGGTGACGACTCCCGAGGACATAATGATCTGCGAGCAGATTCTGAAAAGGAGAGAGTCCTGATGCGGGTCGGCATGGGGTTCGACATCCATCGTCTCGCCGAAGGAGACGGCGTGATCCTCGGCGGGGTGAAGCTGGCATCGGACAAGAAGCTCGTCGGCCATTCGGACGGCGATGCGCTCTGTCACGCCATAATCGATGCGCTCCTCGGAGCGGCCGCGTTGGGAGACATAGGCCGGCATTTCCCCGACACCGACCCGAAGTATAAAGGCGCCGACAGCATCGGGCTTCTCAGGCAGGTGGGCCGAGAGATAGTCGAGGCCGGCTACAGGATCGTCAACATCGACGCGGTCGTCATCGCCCAAGCGCCCCGGCTTTCAGAGCGCAGGGCGGAGATAACAAAGAATCTCTCCGACGCGTTGGAAGTCGGCCCGGGGCGGGTGAGCGTAAAGGGCAAGACGGCGGAAGGGCTGGGCGTGATCGGCGCCGGCGATGCCTTGTGCGCACAGGCGGTCGCGCTCATAGAGGAGGCAAAATGAGCGGTGTCAGAGTGAGATTCGCGCCCAGTCCCACGGGCTCTCTGCATATCGGAGGCGCGCGAACGGCCCTGATAAACTTTGCCTTTGCCCGAAAGCACGGCGGCGTATTCGTGCTCCGCATCGAGGACACCGATGTGGATCGCTCCACCGAAGCGTCTTTCGAATCGATAATAAAATCGCTTCGGTGGCTCGGGCTCGAATGGGACGAGGGCGTCGAAAGAGGCGGCGAATACGGGCCATACCGCCAGTCGGAATGTTTCGGTCTCTATGAGAGCGAGGCCGCAAGACTGCTTGGGGCCGGGAATGCCTACCATTGCTATTGCTCGCCCGAGGAACTCGGGGAAAGGCGCAAGCCGGCCGCCAAAGAGGGCCGGCCCCCCGCCGGCTATGACAACCGCTGCCGCACGCTTTCCGATTCGCAAAAGGAGGGGTTTGAGCGGGAAGGACGCCGGCCCGTGATACGGTTCCGCGTCCCCGAGTCGGAGACCGTCATCGTCAACGACATCGTTCGCGGCAGGATCCCTTTCGGTCCCGGCATCATAAACGATTTCATAATCATGAGGGCCGACGCAAGGCCCACATTCCACTTCGCCAACGTAGTCGACGACCTTCGGATGCGTATCACCCATGTTATCCGCGGAGAAGACCATCTTCCCAACACGCCGAGGCACGTGCTGCTCTTCAGGGCCCTCGGCGCCGAGCCACCCGAGTTTGCCCATCTTTCGCTCATACTCGGCCCCGACGGCGCACGGTTGAGCAAACGCCACGGGGCGACCGCCGTCGAGGAATTCAGAGAGGCCGGATACCTGCCGCAGGCGCTCGTGAACTGGCTCGCCCTGCTGGGGTTCGCGCCGTCGGACGGAGAGGAAGTGTTTGCGCCGGAGACGTTCGCGAGGGGCTTCGAGCTTTCCGCGCTGGGCAAGAGCGCGGCGATCTTCGACCGCGCCAAACTGGACTGGCTTAACGGGATATACATCCGCAGCATGCCGCCGGGAGAGCTTTGCAAGCTGTGTATGCCCCACCTGCTCGACGCCGGATACGACCTCGCACAGTATCCGGAGGAAACGCTCGCCGAGATTCTTGATTCCGTCCGGGGCAACATGACTCTGATGCCCGACTGCGCAAGGGAGGCGGCGGTTTACTTCGAGCCGATTGAAAAGCTGCTCGACGCGGAAGCCGTGGAGTACTTGAAGTCAAATGAATCCGCCGAGTCGGTAATGGCCGCCCTGCTCGACGAGTTGAAGAAAAGGAGTTCGATTTCTGCCGGGGACATACGTGAGATCGGCAAAGAGATTCAAAAGGCTGCCGGCGCGAAAGGCAAGCGGCTCTACATGCCCGTTCGCATCGCCGTCACGGGCAGAACGCACGGGCCCGAACTCGCAAAAGTGCTCCCCATACTCGGACCGGAGGAATGCAGGTGTCGCATCCTCGTTGTCATAGAAAAGGTTTTTCCGGAGAAGTCTGAGAAATTCCTTGCAATTCTGAAAAAGCTCTGATAGAATTACGCCGTTTATTCCGCCGGAGTTTAAGGCTTGCGGTCGATTGTCGGCCGCCGAAGCCATCTCCCTCAGGCAATCAATGGACCAGTGCGCGGCGGCTCGCGCGAGCGGAGGTGAACCGAGTTGACGAAGCAAGAACTCATCGATATTGTTTCCGAAAAAGCCGGTCTTACGAAAAAAGACACTGCTGGTGTGCTCGAGGTCTTCCTCGAAACCATCGTCGATTCCCTGAAGCGTGGGGAAAAAGTGGCTCTCGTGGGTTTTGGCACCTTTGAAGCCAAGACGCGCAAGGCCCGTGAAGGCCGCAATCCAGCCACAGGCGAGACCATTCAGATCGCGGCTCGCACGGTGCCCTCATTCAAGGCGGGGCGCGCCCTCAAAGACGCCTTGTTGTAGATGTCGGCCCACAGGCTGCGGATGCCGGCCGAATCCGAGGTCGGACAACCGCAAAAGGCCGCCCGCTTTCGGAAATGACGCATGGATGGGAAAGCCCTAAAGAAGATATACTTTTCCATCGGCGAAGTCAGCACGATGATCGGTGTCCCGCAGCATGTGCTCCGGTATTGGGAGGAAGCGTTCCCGACGCTGAGCCCCCCAAAGAGGCGGACCGGCAATAGGGCCTACCGAAAGCAAGACATCGAGAAGCTTCGCCTGATCAAGCGTCTGCTATACGACGAAGGCTACACGATAAAGGGGGCCCGCAAGCGCCTGCGGAAAGGCATCGAAGGCGAAAGCATAGAGGAAAACCAATCGGCTGCCGACGTTCTTTCCGATATGGAAGGCGGCCTGCAGAAGATATTGGATATCCTCGACTTAGACGATTAGACGCCTCCGCCGCCTGATGGATTTCGTACGAATCGCTTTATTTTCCCCCCTTGTTGCGGTATAATATGTTTGGTGCTCGTGCGGGCCGACCGGTATGTCGCGTAGCGCTCGGGGCGCATCGGCGCAGGAACCACCATTTCGGGGCGTGGCGCAGATGGTTAGCGTGCTTGACTGGGGGTCAAGAGGTCGCTGGTTCGAGTCCAGTCGCCCCGACCGCGTAAGTATTTGGGATAAGGCCACTTAGAGATATCTCTGAGTGGCCTTTTTCGTCTTTTCAATGCAGAATGTGGCCCAAATTGTGCCGCAGAGAACTGCACAAGACTACGATTCAGCTTAAAGAGCCTGCTTGATAGAATATCAAGACGGCTTTGCGTTTTAAGCAATTGTGTCCATAATACATTGACTCCACCAGACGATGGTTTTAGCAGAGAAAGGTAGC
>CBFDAY010000174.1:0-6400 GCA_965602895.1 uncultured bacterium | reverse complement strand
AGCGCGGGTTTGACCCCGGTCGGGAGCTGATTCTCGAAGAAGCCCCCGACGATTTTCCCAGTGCGGAAGGCGATTGGGCCGATGGTTCGGCGACGGTCGTCTTGCGCAGGGCGAACAAAGTCGTAATCGAGACGGAGAGCGAGCGCGAGGCGATCCTTGTGTTGACGGATTCGTATTATCCAGGCTGGACGGCCGAAGTCGATGGGACCGACGCCGTCATCTTGAGGGCCGATTATGTCTTTCGGGCAGTACCTCTTCCCGCCGGCAGGCACAGGGTCGAGTTCCAATTCAGGCCCGCAAGTTTCTTTCTCGGCGCGGCAGTGTCGTGTGTGGGAATAATTGCCTGGCTGGTGTGGGCGCTGTTTCTATTTCTCAGGAGAAGCGCTTGAGCATTCGGCGATGAAATCCCTGAATTCGGCCTTGAGCGCAGTGTCGGGTGAGAGGCGGAAGCGCTTGTAGGTCTCACATGTCTTGCATTCAGGTTTCCGCATCGGCGAGTCGGCGCGGGTCGACGAATCGGCAACCCAGCACGGCGCGACCAACCGTTTCTTGGCGTCTTCGCCGTTCTCCGAGCAAACGGCGAACTTCTCCGTCGGGAGAATGACCGAGAAAACCGTCCCCACCGATTCTTCGCTGTGAACACTTATGAACCCGTGGTGTTGCTCTATTAGTGAATAATTGATGGACAGCCCGAGCCCGGTCCCTTTGCCCGGGGCCTTGGCGGTGAAAAACGGATTGAAGACGTCACTGATTATGCCGGGGGGAATGCCCTTGCCGTTGTCCATCACGAGGACTTCCACATAGCGCCCGCCGGCTATTGAAGCCACCTTGATTTTCACCCTTCCGCTCTCGTCCTCATCCATGGCGTCCCTCGTGTTGGTGAGAAAATTCAGAAACACCTGATGCAGCTGGTTGGCATCGCCGTAGACTCGCGGCATGTCCCTCTCAATTTCGGTGACGATCTCAATCTGGTGCTGCCGGAACTGTTCGCTTATCAAGATCAGGGAGTCCTTGATCGGCTGCCAAATATCGACAAAGGAGTATTCGAATTTTGACTGCCGCGCCAGATTCCACATGGTTTGGGTAATCTCTTTCATGCGCGAGGCCTGCTTGTCAATCTGCAATAGGCGCGGCCTCAAGGGGCTGTCTTCGTCTACCATGCTGAGCAGAAGCTGGGCGTAGCCCTTGATGCCGGCGAGCGGTTGGTTGAGCTCGTGCGCCACTCCAGCGCCGAACTCGCCCATCGCCGCCATTTTGCCGGCTTGAATGAGTTGGGCCTGGGCCTTTCGGAGCTCGGCATTGGCAAGCTCAAGCTCACTGTTGGAGTCCTTGAGTTCCTGGGTTCTCTCGCGGACCCTTTCTTCCAATGTTCGGCTGTGCTGCTTGAGTTCTTCGTGATACTTCTCAAGATCCAGGGCCATCTGGTTGAAGCATTCGGCAAGCTCTCCTATCTCGTCTCGAGAGGTGGCGACGACGCGCTGCGAGAGGTCGCCTTCTGCGATTCTTTTCGTTCCCTCGGCGAGCTGGCGGATCGGCCGAACCGTGATCCTTATCAGGGGGATGGTAAGCAAAATCCCGGCAAGCGCAACGGCGGTGGTGATGTAGATGATATTCTGCTGGATTTTCTGAAGCTCGCGAAACGGCCTCGCGCTGGAGAATACGACTCTCGCGGCGCCTATCCCAACCTCCTGCCCGCCGTTTTCGCCGGCCCCGCCCTCAAACATCAGGCCTATTTCCTCCCTGTCACGCGCGATGCGGCGGGTGGTAATAGGCGCGGTGAATTCCAGCAACTGAAAATCTTTATCAAGAACATCGTATTGGGTCAAGTGGATCCCGTATTCATCCGAGGTCTTGCTTATGATCTGCGCGAGATCATCCCCTAAGGGATTAAGAAACCTGAGGTCGGCGGCCGCGCTCACGAGGGTGCCGCCGTTGTCGGAAACTATTTCGGCGCCGGCGACATCGGCATCCTCCGAAAGCAATTTGATAAGCAGGCTGAGATGCTGAGTGTTGGAGAACAGAACCCCCTCTTCGCTGTTAAGAGCGAAGTTCATCGTCATGGAGCGCCCCTTCGCCGTGAGTTCGTCGATAGCCCTGCTCCGGACCGCGTTGTAGTAATACGCGCTGAGGATTATCGACGTGCATGAGACGACGGCGGCTATCACCAAAAGGTATTTTGTTTGAAGCGTGAGGCGCGGCATATTCAGCGACCTGTTCTTGGATTCAAATACGCTATTCGATGACTTCGGAGGCGTCGTCGATAATGCTTCGCGGGATCTTCAGCCTGATGTGTGCCGCCACCTGAAGGTTAATAGCCATCTCGACGGTTCGCGGAGTGGCAACGGCGATGTCTCTGGGCTGCCCCCCGTTCAATATCCGCACGACAATCTCGCCGGCCTGGCGGCCGCAGTCACGGTAATCGGCGGTGAGAGCCACGAGGGCGCCGGCTTTGACAAATCCGTTGTGGGGACCCATGAAAGGTATTCCCCTGCGGACGACGTATCTAATGATGTATTTGGTGGCAGGACGGGAAAAGACATTGCCGTCGGCGACGGACCACAGGGCGTCCATCTTTCGTTTGTCCAGCCTGCCGAGAGCGTCGGGCACGTCGCTTTCGGAATGGACTTCCTCGGTCAGCAGTTCCAGATTCATCGACTTCGCGACGCGTCTGGCCTCCTTAATGACGGGCAGTGTTTCCTCGGGGCTGTAGAGGACCCCGACACGCTTGAGCTTCGGCACTATTTTCGAGAGCGTTCGAAGCTGGCGCTCGATAGGAACGTCCATCGCGGCCCCGGTCATGTTCTTGCCCGGCATGTTCATGTTGGGCACGAACTCGCTGGCCACAGGGTACAGCACCATGGCAAAGACAATGGGGATATCCTCGACGCTCTTCGATATCACGCTCGTCGCGCGCGAGCCCACGGTTACGATCACGTCGGGATTCGACGCGCGTATTTGCTTTATCAGGTTGTCGGCGCTCTCCATCTTGCCCTTGAGATTGTAGCTGGTGGTATCGCAACGTATCTTCTCCTTGGCCATAACCTCCGCAAATCCCTCGAGGGCCGTGTTATACTCAGGCAGATCCCAGCTCTTCACAACGGCGATTTTGCATTTGCGCTCCGCCGCCGCCACGGGCGGGCAAACCGCCGCGCATGCGATGAGCGCAAACGCTAAGATCGTCTTGAGCCTTATGTGGCCTGTCCTATTCATATCCGCGAGTGTCGCTCGTTCCTAAAACCGGCCGGAGACCTGAAAAAACACCTGTCGTTGCAAAAGCTCCCCCTGGGGAAATTCTTTATGAGCGTCGTCGAACGCGTTCTGGACAATAAGAGAAACATCGACTTCCGGATCGCGAAACTTGTAGCCTATCCGGGCATCGATGCGCGTATAATCGTCCAGCTCGACTACTGTCGGCTGGAGCGGAATGGGTGTCGATTCCGAATCGAAGAAACCAAAGGCGGTCTCGTCGACATAACTCAGGTCGATCGAACCATTCAGCCCGTTTTCGAGTTCCCCGTAAACTCCGGCGTTGATTTTGTGTTTCGGAGATGAGTCGATTACATCGCCGTCTTCGTTGATCTGAAACTGTATTCCGTCGTCACGAGCCTTGAGTTCCTGGTATGAGTAATTGAAATACGCTGAAAGGCGCTCGGAGAAATGATATGCCAGACTCACCTCGGCGCCATATGCCGTGGCCTTTCCCATGTTCTCATAATCAAGGACGAACGGGGGCGGAGGCGGAGGCAAGGTGAAATCTTCCTGCCTGAACTCGATGATCTCGTCCAGGATGTTGTAGAAGGTGTCTACTTTGAAGTGCAGCTTGCTGTCAAAAAGCCTCGTCTGGTATCCGATCTCGAACGAGGTAATCTCCTCGGCATCGAGGTCTCTGTTCCCGATGGCGCTGAGAGTGGCTCCCGGGGCCAGAAGTATATTCAGGTCGAGATACGATTCCACGGAGGAAGGATTGCGAAACGCGCGCGAGACGGATGCCCGGAAAATATGGCTTTCCCATGGCTCGTAGACAAGGCTTGCCCGGGGCGAGAAATGCAGCCCCGTCAGCGGATGCGAATCGAATCGGATTCCGGTCGTGAACGTCATGTCGTCAAGCATCCTGTACTGGTCCTGAACGAACAGCGATAAGAGGTCGTCTCGCTCGTTCCTGCCGATGATCTCGTGCGAGGTAACCCTGTTGTGACGGTAATTGGCTCCCCATGTGACCGTGTGCTTTTCCCATGGATCAAATGAGTGCTGCATCTCAATGTCGAAAGTATTATTGACGACGGAGCGCTCTTCTCCGTCGCTCGCAATCACGTCGATGTCGATGAGGTTGTAAAATCCCTGGAATTTCCAATCGCCGTAATCATAATTCAGCTTTGCGTAGCCGAACGTGCCGTCCCGCTCGAAACCGGAGGTGCGAGTCAGGGTGTTTCCGTCACCGTCATTAACGCCTGCTGAAACATAAATTCTGCTGTCGGTATCGAACTCGTACTGTAATAGTGCGCTCCCCTTGAACATCTCGTGGTTGTTTTCTTCTCGGTCCTCGAAGGAATTCGCTTCGTTCCAGCTCGCGACCGTTTTGTAGCTCCACTTGTCAAAGACATTAGCGTTCATGAACGTCCAGGTGTACGTGTCGAATTCGCCAACGGTCGCCGACAGCGTTGTCCCCTTGGCCTGTTCCGGCGTCTTGGTGATTATGTTTATCACGCCCGAGAACGCGTTTGCGCCGTAAAGCGCCGAGCCGGGACCGCGGATGATCTCGATTCGCTCAATCTCCTCAAGGACGATCGGCAAGTCATCCCACACGACGATGCCGAAAAAGTCTACGTAGGCCGACCGCCCGTCGATCAAAAGAAGCACATCGTTGTTGTTGGATTCGTTGAATCCGCGCGCGGAAATCTGGGCGTCGGACGGCGAAATCCTCAAGACGTCGAGGCCGGGAACCCTTCTGAGAAGGTCGGCGATGTTGGTCGCGCCCGAGCGCCGGATGTCCTCGGCGGTAATCACGCTGATTGAGGACGGCGATTCCGTAATCGGCTGCTCGACCTTGGTCGCGCTTATGACGATTGGAATCTCCTCAAAAAACAACAACTCTCTTTTGGGGTATGCTTCGTCGACTGTCTCGGAAAGCTGGTTGTCGGCTGTTTCGATATCGTTTAGCTGCGCGTATGCTCTCGGGCAGAAAAATGCTGTCGCCAGCACCACTGCACCCAGAAGAAT
The DNA here is from genome assembly GCA_965602895.1 of uncultured bacterium. GTDB lineage: Bacteria > Abyssobacteria > SURF-5 > SURF-5 > SURF-5 > CBDUSG01. Next base: position 1,183 of record CBFDAY010000174.1, on the reverse strand, counting down.
CGCTCTTGACGGTCTTGACATTTCTCTCACCTCACTCAACACCTCAACTGTTTAGCAGTCCCGTTCCCCTCACAGGCCACTTGCGCCGGTCATTGGAGAAGACCGGCACTCGTTTGCAATCAAACGGCTTGCGCATTCTAGAATGCAATATTCGGGCGTGTCAAGTAGTCTTAACGGGGCCAAATCCAACCAATAATCGGGAGCGCCGCCGATCATGCTATCCGGAACCGGCGGGGCGGAAAGAAAATGACAAACGGCAAAGCTCTATCCCGGCGAGATTTGTTGGATTGTGAATTTCTGCTTGGTGTGAATCTGCATGAGCTTTACCTGTTTATGTCTCGAATCTATGTCAAGAACCTTGAAATTATTTTTTATGTCGTTTTTTTTCACGAACATTACTTCGCCGGAGTCGGGCAACAGTATGTGAGCGTAAAAAATATCGCCCTTTTTGATGATGCCGCGCAGCTCCAGCTTGGGGGCATCGACATAGTCCGAAATCCTTTTCAGCAAGCTGAGCGCTCCAGGGTTGGTACTGTCGATTTGCAGGGACAGCCCCACCATCTTGAGGGATTCGAAATAGCGCTTTGAAATGAAAAGCTCACCCGCTATTGCAAGAAGCTCGCTATTGGTCCGCACGAGAAGGTTCGAGGCGGCCATGTTGGAAGGGTCTATCCTGAGCACTTCGTGTGCTTTTGTAATCTGTTTGGAATATTCTTTCTTGTTGTAGTGGGTCTGCGCTTCGAGAAGGAGACGATCGGCGATGTCCATATAAAGCTCATTGGCCGTCTCGTGATCTTTGTTGTATTTGAGCCCAAGCCTTACGTCGGCAAGCGCAACCTCGATTTTGCCCGCTTCAAACTCCTGGATCGCCTTTTGAGTTACGGAGTCCACAGTGTCATCGATCAGTCTCCGGGCGCGAATATCCTCCGGATCAAGCTTCTTGACCTCCATCGCAGTCTTGAAAGCTTCCTTGTAATCGCCTCCGAGCAACTGGCCCCGGCCCTTCGCCAATAGTTCGGTCTTCTTCCTTTGCGCTTTTACGGCATCTGAAAGCCGCGTGACGGGTGAGCCCCGTCCGGAGGAAAAGATCGCTCGAAAATCTATCTTGTGAAGCTGATTGTCAACGATGAAAAAACCGGCCACTCCAAACAGCGCACATGCTATCAGGAGCTTGATGAGGGCG
>CBFDAY010000173.1:0-6420 GCA_965602895.1 uncultured bacterium | reverse complement strand
CTTGATGCGGGTGCTGAACGGGGCGCTGTCGCGCACAAGACGCAGGTACTCCTCCACCACCCTCAATCCTTCGCGGGCGCGGTTGGCGTTGGCGTCCAGTATCCTGTAGAGCTTGCTGTTTGCGTTCATCGTCGGTGGGGCATGTCAAATTCTCCGCTGGGATACGATCCCAGGGGCTTAAGGAAAATGCAATTCTCGACGGCATCCTCCAGGGCCTTTGCGACGTTGGAATCATCTGCGTGTCCTTCAAGATCTACGAAGAAAACGTATTCCCATGCCCTTTGTCTCGAGGGTCTGGATTCTATTCGAGTGAGGTTCAGCTTGAAGGCGGCAAACGTCTTGAGGATATCGGAAAGCGCTCCCACCTTGTGTCTGATGGAGAACATGATAGATGTTTTGTCGCAGCCGCTCTTCTGGGCTATCGAATGGCCGATTATCAGAAAGCGCGTATAGTTGTAAGGGCTGTCTTCGATTCCGAGGACAAGAAGGTTCAGGTCGTAAAGGTCGGCGGCAAGCTCGTTGGCAATAGCGGCTGCATGGGAATCCTTTGAAGCGAGTTCGGCCGCCTGCGTCGTGCTGGAGGTGGCGAGCAGCTCGGCCTCCGGCAGGTTGGCCTCGAGCCATCGCCGGCACTGGCCCAGCGCCTGCGGATGGGAATAGACTTTGTTTATGTCCTCGAGAGTCCCCTTCGACATCAGGTTGTGAGAGACCTCCAACATTATTTCCGAGAAGATTTTCAGATCGGAATCCATGAACATGTCGAGCGTGTGGCTCACGATGCCTTCGGTGGAGTTCTCGATCGGCACGACGCCATAGTCGGCGCGCCCTTTTTGCACTTCGATGAACACGTCGGATATAGTGCGCACCGGGAGATATTTTGTGGAGCTTCCGAACTTCTGCAGCGCCGCCAGGTGAGTGAATGTCGCCTCCGGGCCGAGATAGGTAACGGTGAGCGTCTTTTCCAGGCTCCGGCTGGCGGATATGATCTCCTTATATATTGAGCGGAAGGCCTCGTTGGGCAGGGGCCCCCTGTTCTTTTCGCATATCTGCCCTATGATCTGCTTTTCGCGGGCCGGAGCGTATATCCGATCGTTCGACTGCTCCTTCAGCTTCCCGATCTCGAGCGCCGCCTTCGCACGCTCGTTCAAAAGCCGGATAATCTGGTCGTCTATCTCGTCGATTCTCTTGCGGATTTCATCAACCGACATTGTCTGGAGCGCCCCTTTCACTTCTTGTGCAGGTCGGCATATTTGACCAGCAGGTCCCGCTGTCTGTTGTCACGGAAGAAACGCACGGCCACTTTCATTTTCTCACCGCTGCCGCTGACGGCGTCTATCTTCCCGGAGCCGAACGCCGCGTGCTGCACGATATCACCGACGTTAAACGCACCGCTCTCGTAGTCGGGCATTTCCTGGTAGTATTCGTCGCGCTCTATATTCTCAACCGCCTCGAACCGGCGAACCGATTCGATTAATTCCGAAGGAATCTCACAGATAAACCTCGACGGATCATGCACGGCGGTCAGGCCCTTTATGCGTCTTGTATCGGCCGATGTGAAGAACAGTCGGCTCTTGGCGCGCGTAACGCCGACGTAGCACAGACGGCGCTCTTCCTCGAGGCCCTTCTCACTTTTCAGAGAGTTGGTGTGGGGGAACAAGTCCTCTTCCATGCCGGCCATAAAGACGACGGGGAACTCCAACCCCTTGGCGGTGTGTAGCGTCATCAGGGTAACGACGTCGGTCGAATCGCTCCATTCGTCTATTCCCGCCTGCAGCGATGCCCTTTGCAGAAATGCGTCGAGTGAAGGATCGGTGTCGCTCTCCGCTGCCTCGACGGCGGCGGATACAAGCTCGTCCAGATTCTCAAGCCGCGATTCGGCCTGGAACGTCGGGTCCTGGCGGAGCATCTCGGCGTAGCCGCTTGTTTCCATGACATCACGGATGAGTTCCGCGGCCGTCGAGTCGTCCTTTTGCCCTATCAGGCGCGAAATATACTCATGAAACATCTTCAGACTCTCGCGGGCCTGCGGCCGAAGCTTCGGGATTTCCGACGCGCGCGCCAGCGCGTCGAACAGAGATATCCCCTCCTCCTCCGCAAAACCCTCGGCTCGTTCGAGCGTAACGTTTCCGATGCCGCGCGGGGGAGTGTTGATTATTCTCTTGAGGCTGATTCCGTCGCTCGGATTTGCGATGACCTTCAAATACGCGAGCGCGTCTTTTATTTCCTTGCGGTCGTAGAACCTGAGGCTGCCGACCACGGTGTACGGTATCCCGGCCGCCCGTAACGCGTCTTCAATCACCCTCGATTGCGCATTCGTGCGGTAGAATACGGCAAAGTCGGATTTCCTGAGATCGGGGGATTCCGATCCCAGTTCCAGCAGGCGTTCGATGATATACCTGGCCTCGTCTCGCTCGCCCATTGCGCGATACCACTCTATTTTTTCGCCGCCCTGCCTCCGGGTCCACAGCCTCTTCGGTTTCCGCCTGAAGTTGTTCTCGATGACCGCATTGGCGGCGTCGAGTATCAGTTGCGGCGACCGATAGTTTTCCTCCAGGAACACCGTGGCCGCCTCGGGAAAATCAACCTGGAGGTCGAGCAGGTTGTCGACGTTAGCCCCGCGCCAGCTGTAAATGCTCTGATCGTCGTCTCCGACGACGCACAGGTTCCTGTGTTCCTCGGCGAGCAGACGAACCATCTCGTATTGCACGAGGTTGGTGTCCTGAAACTCGTCGACCAGGATATATTTGAAAAATGAGCGGTATTTTCGCAGGCAATCGGCGGACTCGCTCAATACCCTGAGGGCATTGTTCAGGAGGTCGTCGAAGTCCATCGCGTTGTTTTCAAGAAGCGCTTTCTGGTACAACTTATAGACCTTCGCGACTTTTTCCTCGAAATAATCAATGGCCCCGCTTTCGAAAGCCGAATGCGTGACCATGTTGTTTTTTGCAAAGCTTATGCGAGAAAGTATGGCTCTCGGGTTGGACTCGCGCTCCGACAGCGAGAGCCTTTTCATGCAATGTTTAATCAGCCTCGTCTGGTCGGATTCATCGTATATGGCAAAGTTGCTCTTGTAGCCTATTCGTTCGGCCTCGCGGCGCAGGATCTGAGCGCATGTGGCGTGAAATGTGCCGATCCACGATTCCAGGCGCGTCGTCCCGAGCAGTTTATGGATGCGGCCGCGCATCTCTTCGGCGGCCTTATTGGTGAAAGTGACCGCCAGGATGTTTCGGGGAGGAACCCGGACCTCGCCTATCAGGTAGGCTATGCGGTAGGTTATGACACGTGTCTTTCCGCTGCCGGCCCCGGCGACGACCACTACCGGTCCCTCTGTCGTCGTGACGGCAAGCTGCTGAGGCTCGTTAAGATTTTCGAGCAGTTTATGCATATTGCGCTTTGAAACTCCGGACAATTTGTGAGAGTGTTTTCTTTGTTTTTCAAAATCTAGTATACTAGTATATCTGATTCTCCAGCGTCAAAGCAACGAAAAAATGGCTTGACAGATCGGTGAGAAATGGTGTAAGATTACAAATGAAAGCAATGAAAGCCATTATTTGAATCTTATCCGGGGAAAGGGATAAGATTCTTTTGTTTTTTGCGGCGATCGACAAGGCACGGGCCGTTTGACTCTCAATTGAAGGGGGCTGCCAAATGAAGATCAGAGGGGGATTTCACCAGCGCAATTGCAAATCAGACTCCGGTTTCACGCTTGTGGAGCTTCTTGCCGTCATTGCGATCATCGGCTTGCTGGCGTCTCTCGCGCTTCCGGCGATTTCGAAGATTCGAACGAGGGCGCGCGTTGGCGCCGTAAAAGCACAGCTTGCGCAAATAGAGACCGCGATCGAGCAATATTATGCCGATTGGGATACGTATCCTCCCACCGGCAACGACTGCTTAGGCGGGGACTGTTTTGGCAGCGAGGATGTGGGCTCAGACGGAGTGGGTCCATTCACATGGAACGGTGGCCTGGGCCAATGGGTAGTGAACGGAGCCTATACGGGACCTGACACAAACGGCACCGAGGGAAACTATGTGCTCGATCCCGGGGAAGACCTGGGGCTCGACCTGCAGTCAGGCACGAGCGACATCGGAGAGGGCAACGGGCGGCTGGACGGAACTTATTACGACAGACTGGGGATGTTCGCGGACGCCGACAAAGCCGCGCTGCTCGATCACTTTGCCACCCGGGATACTTACTATCACTATTATCCGGGGCACGTCTATGGGAAAACCGGTTTGGGGATGCCGAAGTTTCGCTCGTATAGCAGCCTTGCGAACTACAAGGATCGTTCCCCCAGCTTTTACAACCGATGGGTCCTCTACAGCATCGGCCTGGATGGGAAAGATCATGGACTGCACAACTATTATCTCGTGATGCAGGACGGCGAAGACGTCGGCTTTGACGGTTATGCGAGCGATGTCATGGATGACGGCAGCGGAACGCCGAATGCGTATAGTGACAACGACGGCATAATCTTCGAGCCGAGCCTGGAGGAAAATGACGGGGGCACTGCCGATACCTATGTTTCCGGAACTGTCCGCGAGACCGGATGGACGACTCCGGGTGGAATGTTGGAAGATGCATCCCCCGGAGGAAATGACGCTTTATTTGAAGGGCCGAAAGGTGAGCCGATCTTTAGCTATGATGTGCGGATGAAAAGGCGGAGACAGAAGGCGGTTTTTATTACGCCCGACGGTGATTCAACCGCCTTCGGCGTCATTATGAGATATGGTCCTTGATTCGGTTTTTGAACTGGAATTGGAGTTTGCGAGGCAGGGTTGGATTTTTGCCCTGCCTCTTTGATTTGCGCAAAAAAATCCCCGCCTTAATGCCGTGAGACACAATTTTATGAACCTGTTGGTCCACGTGGGCGCCCGCATCCAAGCTTCGTGCTTCCGCGCCGAGGCGGTGTGCAATTCACTCGAAGTCCTGAGGCTCCCTTTCTTTGAGTGTTGGCTCAAAAATATCGTGTCTGCACGCGCATGGCAGGGATTCTTATATTCTTCCCACCTACGTTTTCTTATAACACACATCGTGCAGTTTTTCAAGTAAAATCTTTTTGTAAACATGTCGGTGGGGAGAAAACGGAGGGACTATATTGACTCCAGGTCCTTCATGATCTGCGCAAATTCGCCAAACCTCTCCAGCGGGGCCATGCGCCCCTTCTTGATGCTTGCGGTGAGATCGGCGAGATCGAGCCCGTGTCCGATGGCCCTTCTCAATTCATGGAGGGCCTCCTCGGCTTCTCCCAGCAGGCACAGGATTTCGGTCTCTCGCAGCATTAACAGCGGTTCGAGCGGCTCTCGAAGGGTGCATATCTTCAGCGCCTTGAGCGCGTCATCATAGTTATGCTCCAGCAGCGATGTCTCCATTCTTATGAAGTATGCCGGCCCGAAGTTTTCCCCTATCTCAAGCGCGCGCGCAGCGCACTCAAAGGCGTCGGAAGCCCGCCCAAGCGAATTCAGAAGCTTGCCCTTTACGCACCTGAGCATGGCGTTCTCGGTAAACCGCGACACCGCGTCTTCGCAGCAGCGCAGCATGTGGCCGGCGAGCAGAGTCTTCGGTTTGCTTGCGCCGAGTTCCAGGAAAGAAAAGGTCGGCGGCTCCAGCTCCCGGTTGAGTATTCGCTGCCAGCGCATGAAGCCCTCGCTCGGCATTCCCAAGTCGTACATGCATTTGCCCTGCACGAGGTCAGCCCAAGGGCGCAATTTGTGCGAAAGTTCGGCCTCGGCCTGCAGGAGCCTCTTGCATTCCCTGAAATGTCCGACTGCATGCTTGTATTCGCCAAGCTGTTCGAGCACAAGGCCGCGCAGAAAGAGAGAATCAGCTACCGCCGCGCCCGGATGCGACGAAACGATCAAAGTGCTTCTTTTGCTTGAGTTCTTGCCCGCGACGATGCTCTCTTTGAGCAGCCCGGCGCCGTTCTTAAGGCTGTTGAGACGTATCGTTTCCATCGCCGGCGACTGGAACTTCGACATGGCCCAAATGTAGATGTTCAGGGCCGGCAGGTAGCGCGCGTCCGAAATCATATTGAACGTTTCCAGGGACTCGGAAAACTTGTCGCCCAGCATGAAAACAAACCCGCAGACGGTCGCTATTATATCCTGGTCGATCTCCATGCCGCTCTCGAGGAAGTCGCGCGGCGCGGGGCAGTCAGAGACAGATGACAGCTCCTCAAAAATCGGCTCCAGCCAAGAAAGGAAGCCCTGCGATTGCGCCACCTCATTAAAGGCCTCGTTCAGGGCCGGACCGTTCGGCGATTCCAGTAAAAGCGCCTCGGCGCGCAATCTCAATCCGTCGGCCAGCATGCGCCGCGCCCGGTTCGAATCGCCTACTATCAAAAGAGAAGAATAGCGGGATGCGATCTCCGGACCGAACACTTCGGTTGTCGAGGAGGCGGTGCTTCCCGTGGGTGAGACAGG
>CBFDAY010000172.1:0-6457 GCA_965602895.1 uncultured bacterium | reverse complement strand
CGAGAGCGCTTCTAAATGAAATTGCCGGAAATATTGAAACAAAAAAGAGACGCGGTCCTGGAGCGCTGGTTTCGGTTGATATTGGAGACGTACCCTCCCGATACGTCCCACTTCTTGCGGAAGCAAAAAGACAGGTTCGCCAATCCGGTGGGGCACACAATCTCCCGCGGAGTAGAAGCCCTGTATGATGAACTGGTCAATGGGACCGGCGCCGTGCAAGTCTCGCCCATTCTCGACCCGATCATCAGGATGAGGGCGGTGCAGGATTTTTCTCCCGCCGAAGCCGTCGGATTCGTTTTCTCCCTCAAGAAAGCGATAAGAGAGGAACTGAAGGGCGAGGTTCGCGGCGGCGCGATTTCGGATGATCTGTCGAAGCTGGAGTGCCGGATCGATGATATGGCGCTTCTTGCGTTCGACGTGTACATGAAATGCCGGGAGAAGATTTATGAGATAAAGGCGAACGAGGTCAAGAACAGGACTTTCATGCTGCTTGAAAGAGCGGGGCTCGTCTGCGAAATTCCGGAAGCTGAGGAGGATTCCGCGGGCGACAACGATGATGGCTCAACCTAAAACGAGGTGTCGTTAAATGAGCGCCTTCAATTCCATTTTGGTATCACTCATTGCGGTGTTGGCACTTGTGTTGCTCGCCTTCGTAGGGGTGGAGGTGGCGAACCTTCACTTACTGTTCGGGGTTGTGGTGCCTTATCTCGCGCTGGCGGTTTTTATTGGCGGGATAGTCTATCGGGTTGTAAAGTGGGCACGTTCGCCCGTACCGTTTCGGATTCCCACGACGTGCGGGCAGCAGAAATCGCATCCCTGGATAAAAGCGAACAATCTCGAGAGCCCGTACAACACCTTCGGGGTCATCGGCAGGATGGCGCTCGAGGTGCTTTTTTTCCGTTCGCTGTTCAGGAACACCAAGGTCGAGCTGAGAGACGGCCCCAAGATTGTTTACGGGTCGGACAAATTGCTCTGGCTTGTCGGGCTGGCGTTTCACTACTCCTTTCTCATGATAGTCCTCAGGCATCTGAGGTTCTTCTCGGGGGCCGACGTGCCCTTCTTCATTGCCGCGCTTGAGGGACTCGATGGTCTTTTCCAGCTCGGGCTGCCTACGCTGTATCTTACGGACGCGGTCATACTGGGGGCCGCGACCGTTCTTTTCCTGCGGAGGGTTGTTATTCCGCAGGTGCGCTACATATCGCTGCCCGCCGACTACTTTCCCCTGTTTCTCATATTGGGTATCGCCGTCACGGGCTGCCTGATGCGGTACATCTTCAGGGTCGACGTAGTAGGCACAAAAGAGCTGGCCATGGGGCTCGTGAGTTTCAATCCTGCGATTCCCGAGGGGCTAGGGGCCACCTTTTACATACATCTGTTCCTTGTGAGCGCATTACTTGCATATTTTCCGCTCAGCAAGTTGATGCACATGGGAGGAGTGTTCCTCAGTCCCACGAGAAATCTTGCGAATACGAATCGCATTCAAAGGTATGTGAACCCGTGGGACTACGAGGTAAAGGTCCACACCTACGAGGAATATGAGGATGAGTTCAGGGAGAAAATGAAAGCGGCCGGGCTCCCGGTCGAAAAGGAGTGACAATGTCAGACCTTCCAGAAGGCTTTCCTCAGCCGCAGGAATTGGCAGGGACGGTGGACTATGAAGTTCCGCCGAAAGATTGGATGGACGCCCACGTCGAATTCAAAATGGGCTCGTATTCCTATAGCGCGAAAGAGAAATTCATGGCGTATCTCGACCTTCCCAATCCGAGGGAATGGCATCCGCCCGATGAGGACTGGAAGCTGCCCGAAAATTGGCAGGAGATAATCCGCGAAGGGCTGAAGGATCGCCTGGCCAAATTCCGCTCGCTCCGTGTCTTCATGGACATCTGCGTCAGGTGCGGCGCATGCGCCGACAAGTGTCATTTCTTCATCGGCTCCGGCGACCCGAAGAACATGCCCGTGCTGCGGGCGGAGCTTTTGAGGTCGGTGTATCGGAACGATTTCACGACGGCGGGGAAGATTCTCGGCAGGATCGGGGGAGCGAGAAAACTCACGGTGGACGTGCTCAAGGAATGGTACTACTACTTCTACCAATGCACCGAGTGCCGCCGCTGTTCGGTCTACTGCCCCTATGGCATAGACACCGCCGAGATCACGATGTTGGCCCGCGAGCTGCTCAATCTCGTCGGTTTGAACATCGGCTGGGCGATCGAGCCTTGCGCGAACTGCTTCAGGACGGGAAACCACCTCGGCGTGCAGCCGCACGGGTTTGCCGACAGCATTGAGTTCGCGGTGGACGACCTTGAGGAAATAACCGGAATCAGGGTAGAGGCGCCAATCAACAAGAAGGGCGCCGAGATACTTTTCATCGCGCCTTCGGCCGACTACTTCGCCTCGCCGCATTACTACACCCTGCTTGGCTACATGGCGCTTTTCCACGAGATAGGGCTCGACTACACGTGGAGCACCTATGCGTCGGAGGGCGGCAATTTCGGCCTGTTTACCTCCCATGATATGATCAAGCGCCTGAACGCCAAGATGTACGCCGAGGCCAAGAGGCTGGGGGTCAAGTGGATTTTGGGCGGCGAGTGCGGCCACATGTGGAGGGTTGTCCACCAATATATGAACACCATGAACGGCCCGGCCGATTTCCTCGAAGAGCCCGTTTCCCCCATAACGGGCACGAAGTTCGAGAACACGAGATCCGCGAAGATGGTTCATATAACCGAGTTCACGTCGGACCTTATCAGGAACGGCAAGCTTAAGCTCGACCCCAGCCGGAACAACCACTGGGTGGGCACGTTCCACGATTCGTGCAATCCGGCGCGCGCCATGGGCCTCATCGAGGAGCCTCGATATGTAATCAACAAAGTGCTCAACAACTTCCACGAGATGCCCGAAAACACGATAAAAGAGCACACATTCTGCTGCGGCAGCGGGGCCGGCCTGGGCAACGATGAGAACCTCGAGATGAGATTCAGGGGCGGGCTGCCGAGGGCGAACGCGGTCAAGTATGTCCATGAGAAACACGGGGTAAACATTCTCCTTTGCATCTGCGCGATAGACAAAGCGACGCTTCCGCCGTTGGTGGAGTATTGGGTTCCCGGGGTGGAGGTCGGCGGCATACATGAGCTTGTGGGCAACGCGCTGATAATGGCGGGAGAAAATGAACGGACAACCGACTTACGCGGCGAGCCGCTGGCGGGAAAGGAGGTTGAGGAAGATGTATGACGGCGGAAAGATCATTGCGGGGCTTGTTATCTTTCTCGGCCTGATAACGTTTCCCGTCTGGTCCAACATTGCGGGAGGAGATGCGGACTTCGTGCCGCAACCCAAAATCATCACCGAGGCGACAGATTGTGTTGCGCCCGTCGAATACATGAGGCCCTCCCACATGGACATGCTCAACGAGTGGAGGGATCTCGTCGTGCGCGAGGGCAAGAGGGTATACGTCGCCTTTGACGGAAAAGAGCACGAGATGAGCCTGACAAACACGTGTCTCGACTGCCACTCGAACAAGGCTGAATTCTGCGATCAGTGTCACGACTACGTCGGAGTCAAGCCCTACTGCTGGAATTGCCATAACGAGCCGAAGGAGAGCAATTGATGGATAGAAGCAGGAGAAATTTCTTGAAGATATCCGGGCTCTGCGCGCTGGGGCTTGGAGTCAAACCGGTCGTCGACGCCTTTGCGGTCGGCGAATCGCCGCAGGCCCTGCCGAATCCGGGCGCCTTGGAAGCTAAAAGGTGGGCCATGGTCGTCGACATAAGCAAGTGCAGGGAGGATTGCACCGATTGCATCGACGCGTGCCACATTACCCATAGCGTTCCCGATTTCGGCAACCCGAAGGATGAGGTCAAGTGGATCTGGCTCGAGGAGTACGAGCACGCGTTCCCGGGCCGACACCACGAGTACATGGCTGAGAAGTTGGAGCACAAGCAGTTTCCCGTGCTCTGCAATCACTGCGATAACCCGCCGTGCGTGAGGGTCTGCCCGGTGCAGGCCACCTTCAAGCGCGAAGACGGGATCGTCATGATGGACTTTCACCGCTGCATTGGCTGTCGGTGCTGCATGGCAGCGTGTCCCTATGGTTCCAGAAGCTTCAATTGGTTTGATCCGCGCGCGCACATCTCGCAGCCAAATCCGGATTTTCCGACTAGAACCAGAGGTGTGGCGGAGAAGTGCAACTTCTGCGCCGAGAGGCTCGCCGAGGGGCTGGCCCCCGCCTGCGTGGAGGCGTGCAAGGAAAAGGCGCTTATCTTTGGTGACCTCGAGGATCCGCACTCTGAAGTGCGAGAGGTTCTTCGCGAGAAATACACCATTCGACGCAAATCGGAACTAGGCACAAGGCCTCAGGTCTATTACATCGCGTGAGGAGACTATGTTAGAGAAAGCACTGACCGGAAGCAAAACCTACTGGGCGTGGATAACGGCGCTGCTCATTCTGATGGGGATCGCCGCCGGCTGCGTCGTATACCAGCTCAATGTCGGTCTTGGAATAACGGGAATGGGCAGAGACATCTCCTGGGGCCTGTATATCGCCCAATTGACTTTTCTGGTGGGTGTTGCGGCCTCGGCGGTCATGGTAGTATTGCCCTATTACCTGCACAATTACAAGGCGTTCGGCAAGATCACGGTGCTCGGTGAGTTCCTGGCTGTGGCCGCAGTGTCGATGTGTCTGACGTTTGTTGTCCTCGACCTTGGCAACCCCGCCAGGCTCTTCTATTTGTTTCTGTACCCGACACCCAATTCGGTATTGTTCTGGGATGCAATCGTTCTGCAGGGATATCTTTTCATAAATATCGTGGTCGCATGGACGATACTCGGCGCCGAGCGTAAACAGGCGCCACCGCCCGCATGGGTGAAGCCCCTGATATATCTTTCGATCCCGTGGGCGGTCAGCATCCACACGGTAACGGCTTTCCTCTATGCCGGGCTTCCCGGGAGGCATATGTGGCTCACGGCGATCATGGCGGCCAGGTTCCTGGCCTCGGCGTTTGCCGCAGGGCCTGCGCTGCTTATTATCCTGTGCCTGATCGTGAGGAGGGTGAGCAAATTCGATCCCGGCAAGGAAGCGATCCAGAATCTGGGGAGGATAGTCACATACGCCTTGCTCGTGAGCATATTCTTCGTGGGGCTTGAGTTCTTCACGGCCTTCTACAGCCAGGTGCCGGGCCACATGCACGGGTTGCAGTACCTGTTCTGGGGTCTTGAGGGGCAGGGCAACCTTGTGCCCTTGATGCGCGTTTCCGCGACGCTGGCGATCCTGGCCGCCATTGTCCTGGTCATTCCGGCCGCTCGAAGGAATGAGGGCATTCTGGCGCTGGCGTGCGTGGCGGTTTTTGTGTCCCTTTGGATCGAGAAGGGCATCGGCCTGGTAATCGGCGGATTCATACCGTCGCCGCTGGAAAAGGTTGTCGAATATCATCCGACTGCTCCCGAGCTGGCTATCACCGCCGGCGTGTGGGCGATGGGATTCTTTATCCTCACCGTGCTGTACAAGGTGGCCGTCGATGTCAAGGAGGAAGTCGCGGCCTAGCCGCCCCTTCAGCGGCGGCGCTTTATAAGAGAAATCATCTCAGAAACTCGCGGGGGGGACGCGCGGCCGGCCTTTACGGACCGGCTGCGCCGGCCCCTGTTGCTTTTGGCGTCTTTCCTATGCTATGATTTGCGGGAAGGCGCCGTTTTTATTAAGTAGCTCTTCATTAAAGTGCCGTGCGTCCCGGACTCCTGGTGCGCTTTCTTTATGGACACATCTGTCGATCATCCAAAACATTCGAGCCCGATACAGACACGATGCACGGGTCACGCGATTGCCAAAGGCCGGCGCCTGGCGCTCTGCATTTTGGTCGTCGTAATCGGTGCGGTCTATTTCTCGCTTTCCTATACGGGCGTCTTCTATCCCCCCGACGAGGGCGCCACCGCGTATCATTTCGAGAAATCCGTCGAAGGAGCGATCCAGCACAGGGATTTCTATTCCGTATACGGAATGGCCTATTATGTTCTCGGCAAGGCTTTGTTCGAGCTTTTCGGGCAAAGCCTCATTGTCTTGAGAACGTTCGCGCTCGTATTGCGAGTGGCGATGGCCGCGCTCATATTTTGTATCGCGCTGAGATTGGTTCGCCCCGCCTTCGCGTTCCTCGGCGCTTTCGGCTTTATAATCTGGTGGGGCGACCCCTTTATCGCCACCCCGTCGTATCTCTATCCGGCCCACGTCAGCCAGTTGCTGGGTCTGCTGAGTGTCTTGTTTGCGCTCTCGTATCTGAAAAACGGTCGCAATCTCTTTGTGCTGCTTGCCGGTGTGGCCGCGGGCCTGAGCAGCCTCTTCAAGCCCAACGTCGGCGCTTTCAACCTGATAGCTCTCTTCTTGTTTTTTCTCTCGCGCGAGATGGTGAGAGACCTCTCAGATGACCCCGCTGAATCCGGAGCGGAGGCGCCCTCTTCCGGAATTCCCATCGGA
>CBFDAY010000171.1:0-6484 GCA_965602895.1 uncultured bacterium | reverse complement strand
GTCGCCAACTGCCGCGTCATCAGGGTAATCTCTTTTTGCCTGACCATCCCGCCGATGCTAAAGCTCATCCCCTTGCCCTTGACGCCGCGCTGACGGCGGGCAAGCTTTCCGGCATCTTCTTTTACCTTAGTCGGGAAAAAACCCAGGCTTCGGACCTGGTTGATCGCAAGGGCCAGGCTGTCGGCCTCGACCACTCCCGTTACTTCCTGTCCTTTTTTGTCCGTGGCTTGATAGGAAAAAACCGCCATTGCCCGACCTCTCCCTCTATCGTCTGCGGGAACTTAGGTGCCGTGTAATTCAGTATATCATCTGACATCTCTTAAGTCAAGAATGCAAAATCAATATCCATCGGCGCTTGCGGAGGAATATCCTTATGGCCGGAGCCGCTCGATTTGTTCGATCCGCTTGACAAGCTGGCTTATCTGCCGGTCGCGTCTTTCCAGCTTTTCGTTCGCTTCCCTCAGCTTTGCGGACAACGCATCCAGCCTTTGCTCCAGCTTTACATGCCCCACATTCATTTTCGCAAGCCTGTCGGCCAATATATGGGCCAGCTTCAGCCCGAGCGCGGGGGAGCAGTCGAAGAAATCATTGACCCTGGCGCCGCTGACAACTATGAATTCACACTGTGACAGAGTCCTTATCGTGGCGGTTCGGGGAACCCCGAGCAAAGTCGACAGCTCGCCCAGATAGCTGCCCTCTCCTTCGACGACGGCTATTCGCTTATTTTTTTTCAGGATCTCAACCTTGCCCGACATCAGTATATACATCTCGCGACTATTGTCTCCCTCGGAAAACAGGGTCTGATTTGCCAAGAAGCAGACCTGCATTTCCTTCAGTTTCAGGGATTCTTCGTGTAATTTCTCAGATCTGACCAAAAATCTTTTCCTCCGGACTTTTCAATACCAGGCGCTGATAACAGCATTTCGCGCCCAAGCTGTCATTATAGCAGTGAATCGTATATGTAGCATGCAAAAATGATGCCGACCACCCCCTTGCAAGCGAGGCGTGGCGGGATTAGCGCGGCCAAAATGTGAGTATAGCCCCACCGCGGCCCGAAAGTCAATTCCTGCCAGAAAGTTACGCGCCCGCAGGACCGGACAATTTTCTTGAATCGATATGTGTGTTCTGGTATAATCATGCGCGGCAAAACAGGCCAACGCCGGATATCGGCCAAAACGTGGCTTTCAGGGTAAAAATGGAGTATTGCAATTCGGGAGAGAACGCGGCTATGGAATATGGCAAATACGCCTATTTTCAGGGAGAAATCGTACCTATAGACAACGCCAAGGTCAGTATCATGACCCATGCGTTCAACTATGGGACGGGTGTGTTTGAGGGAATTCGCGGGTACTGGAACGCCGGGCAGGAACAGCTTTACATCTTCAAGCTGCGAGAGCACTACATCCGAATGTTCAGAAACTTCAACCTGTTCCAGATCGATCTTCCGATCACGATTGAGGATGCATGCCGAATAACGGTCGAACTCGCCCGGAAAAACAAGTTCCGTCAGGACATGTACATAAGGCCGATCGCATATAAAAGCTCCTACGAGATAGGTCCACGAATGCACGGACTCGACGACGAGTTCGCCATTTTCAACATCCCGCTGGGAGACTATGTCAATACGTCCGACGGACTGAGCGTCATGGTGTCGAGCTGGCGGAGAATCCCCGAGAACTGCATACCGGCTCGGAGCAAAGCCACCGGCATCTACATAAACTCGGCCCTCGCCGCGACGGAAGCGAAGCAAGGCGGGTTCGACGAGGCCGTCATGCTGACGCAGAACGGCTACGTTTCGGAGGGCAGCGCCATGAACCTGTTCATGGTGCGCGAGGGAGAACTCGTGACCACCCCGGTCACGGCGGACATACTCGAGGGCATAACCCGCCAGACAGTCATTCAGATAGCCCGCGAGCAAATGAATATCGAGACCACCGTGCGTCCGATAGGCCGCGCCGAACTTTACATCGCGGATGAACTGTTTTTCTGCGGCACCGGCGCACAGGTCGCGCCGGTCACGTCGGTGGATCGCCGCCCCATCGGCGGGGGAACGCCGGGTGAACTCACCATGAAACTGCAGTCTCTCTATTTCAGCGCGGTCCAGAACGGGCTTTCGGAGTATTCCGGCTGGCTGACCCCGGCCTATTAGAGCAACGGACTTCTCCCGGGGAATTCGCTCAGGTTCTCACCCTTATGATCGTCAAATGTGTGCGCTGTCACACGGAGTTCAGCTCCCGGGACATCATGCATGCCCTAGCTGTAGGTCTGGATAAACTTGCGATACGATCTGTCGTAGGTCTTCTCGACGTCATCCGGAAAGACGCACGCGGGCAATTCATGGTTCGAACGATGGTAGGCTATGCACTCACAGCATATGCCTTTTCTGCTGCAGGGCTCGTAGCTGCAGTTGCATTTCTGAAGGTTGCGCTCCTTGTTACACTCCAATTCAAACACTCTCCTTTCCTGCTTCCGCCATCAGATGCTATCCATTAATCGCCGCCGACAATGTGAGCGCCGTTACGCGCGACCGCTCGAAGGCGGCTATTATTCAGGACCGAGATTGCCGACCTCGACGAGGGTGTAGCTGTCAAGATCAAACACTTCCGATGCTACGCGCCGGATGTCGTCCGCCGAGACAGCGCGTATCTTTGAGTCGTATTCCCTGTGATTATTGTGGCCCAGCCCGTAGAGTTCGTCGAATGTGACCGAGGTGGCAAGCTGCCCGTTTGTCTGTGAATTTATGGCATGCTTACCCATTACCTCGACTTTTGTGCGGTTCAGCTCCTCGCCGCTGAGCCCGCCTTCGCGCAGGTCGCGAATAACCTCGATCATGCCGCTTGCGGCTTCCTCGCGCTTTTGGGGTTCGGTCATTATGTAAAGCACGAAAGCACCGGGGTCGACACCGAGAATATTGAAAGCGCCGACGGAATACGCCAGCCCGCGCTCGTCGCGCAGCACGTGAAACAGTCTGCCGCCCTGGCTGTTGAGAAAACTGCTCAGGATTTCGAGGGGATAGCGGTCGGGATCATCGACGGTAACGCTCGGGAACCCGATGAGGATCGCCAACTGCTCTTTGTTCATGGTCTTGGAGGCCTTCTTCAAACCGCCCGACGAGGGCTCCGGCCATCCGCTCACCGAGAGTTCGGAGCCGTTTTTCAGCCGTCCGAAGTTCCGCTCGACTAGCTCGACGGTCTCGGCCTTATCTATATCCCCGAATATCGAGAGCACCATTCTCGAAGCCGCCACGGCATCGGAATAGAATTCGCGCAGGCGCCCGGGATCGAGCGATTGCACTACTTCGGCCTCTCCCTGAGCCTGAAAACCATATGGATGCCCCTCGAACATCGTCTTCCTGAAAAGCTTCATTGCGGCGGAGAAAATCTCGTCGTCGATCTCTTTGATGCTCGCGAGCGCCGCCGTCCTTTCGCGTTCGACTTCATCCTCGGCAAAAGCGGGATTGGCAACGACATCGGCAAGGACCTCGACGCCAGTCTCGATATCGCGACTCAACATGCTCACTTCGAAACCGAAGCTGTTATGCCCCGAAAAAGAGCCGATGCTCCCGCCGCGCGACTCTATCGCCCAGGCTATTTCCTCGGCCGAGCGTGTTGTTGTGCCCTTGAGCATGGCCTTGGTCATCAGATTAGTGATGCCGGTGTTGGAATCGATTTCGGCCCTGGCGCCGCCGAGCACGTGCAGCCTTATTGCCACGGTCTCGGCGCTGTGATCTTCACGCAAAAGCAGGGTCAGCCCGTTCGGCAACATGATCCCCTCTATTTCCGAGGACTCCGCTTCTTTATCCGCGCCGTCCGCCTGTCCTTTCGGCGCGGTCATTTTCCCGACGGGCATCAGGGTGGCGATCACGGAATTCTCCTGTTTGAAATACTTGTCAATGACTCCTTGTATATCCTGCCCCGTCACGCCGGCAATGGACTCGACATAATGCTTGTCAAAAAAAATGTCGTGGGCGTCGAGTTCGCCCGAGCCGAGGTTGCGAGCCTGTCCTTCCACCGTCTCCTTTGAAAAAATGTAGCCGCTCAGGACCTTGGCCCGCGCGGTTTCGAGTTCTTCCTCCGACACGCCCTCCGACCTGAGCTTTTCGACCTGTTCCCATATTGCCTCTTTGACGGCTTCGTAGTTCTCCGGCTCGAAGGAGCTTGCGACCCAGAACATTCCCGGATCGCGCGGCGTGGCCGACCAGGCCGTTATTGTGTAGACGAGCCCCCTCTTCTCACGCAATTCCTTATGAAGCCGCGAGGTCTCTCCGCCACCCAGCGCTATGGCGAGCACGTCCATCGGATACAGGTCTTGTGAGTGCAGGCTCGGCCCGTGAAATCCCATCATGGCCTGGGCGACCGTCACGTCGAATTCCTCCACCCTTTCGCGAACCCCCCTTTGCGGCGGTTCCTGCGGAACAGTTGTCGGAGAGATCGATCTGCGTTTGAAGCCGCGAAACGCCTCGCGGATTTTCGGCAGGGCTTCGCTCGCATCGAAATCGCCGACGGCAATGAACACGATGTTGTTGGGAACGTAGTATCTCCTGTAATAGGTCGTCAGGTCGTCGCGGGTCAGGGCCCGGTGCAAATTCTCATAACCGATAACCGGATCTTTGTAGGGATGGACCGCGTAGGCCGTATTGATCGCTGTAAGATAGAGCCTCCGGAAAGGCGCATCGCGGTTCATCTGTATCTCTTTGACTATGACCCCGCGCTCCCTCTCGATCTCTTCCGGGGCGAACGCTGAATTCATCAGGACATCGGCCATGATATCCAGGGCTTTGTCGAAATGATCGCTGTGAAAAGTTATATGATATACGGTCTTGTCGTTGCCGGTGTGCGCGTTGGTGATTCCGCCGGCTTCTTTGACCTCCTCCCCTATCTGCCCGACGCTGCGGCGCTCGGTGCCCTTGAAAAGCATGTGCTCGACAAAATGGGAAATGCCGCTCCCGCTGAACTCGCCTTCGGTAATGCTTCCGGCGGCCACCCATGCTTGAATCGTGACCACAGGCGAGCGGTGATTCTCCTGCAGGATCACGGTCATTCCATTGTCGAGGACCACCCGAACCGGGCCAGCCGCTTCACCGCGCACCGGATCGGGCATCATGAACTGCAAAAAAACCAAGACCAGGATAAACAGCCGAATCCTTTTCATAATCCATACCTTCCTCATGAAACAGACTGCCGGACGGTGGCCCGGATATGAGCGTATTTGCGCACTCGAACCTTCCTGTCATCCATAATTATGTCACTGCAACCGTCCGCGCCGCATGCGCTCACGTGTGAAATTAGCGCATCCGTGGGACAAAGCCGCATAATTATAGCACACGATCCGAATCCGGACCCGACGGCGTCGGCCCTTTTTTGACTATGGATTCGGCGAATGATAGAATTCGGTTGCGACCCAAACGCTCTCGAATCTGTCGGCGGGAGCTTCATTGTATAACTGCGAGTCGGCAACCAAGATGACGACCAAGAAAAAGAAAATCGTCGCTGTTGCGCTCGCGGTCCTCTGCCTGGCGCTGCTTGGCGCGATTCTCGGTATCCGAAGCTACGTGAAATCCGGCAAGCTTCAGGCGCTGATCGAGGCACGGGCCGCCGAATCCCTGAACGCGAGCGTCTCGATGAAGTCGCTGCGGCTGTCGCTGCCGTGGCGGATCGATATCGAGGGGTTGGAAGTGTCGGTCCCCGGATACGAGGAATCCCCCCTGCTGGTATGCCCGAAGCTCACAATCAGCGCCGCCATCTGGGATCTCATGAAAGGACACTTCGACACCATTGTGTTGGAGTCTCCAAAAATCAGTATTGTGGCCGAAGAAGATCACAGATCCAATATCCCCCGCTTTCCAAAAAGGGAATCATCGGGCGGAGGGATTTCCATTAAGACCATAAAGGTGGTCGACGCCGACATTGTGCTGGACACTCCGGCGGCAAAAGCGGACGTGAAAGGTATACTCGCAACCCTGAGCGCTCGCCATACTCCGGCAGGCCCCGAGAAGGTCCTCCGGTTGAATATCGACGCCACGAATGCCTCCATCGCGCGGGACGATCATAAGCCGATACCACTTGGCCTGAAATCACTGCATTCGAAATTCGTGATTCGCGAAAGGCCGCCGGGAAATGAGATAGAGGCCGAGATACACACCGCCCTGAGCGCCGAGATTCCACACCTGCGCCTGCCGCGCGACCTTCCCGTCACGCTCAATTTCGAATTCGACTATTTTCCGCAGAGGGATTCCCTGGAAAACGCAACATTCTCGATCTCAATAACCCCATCGATCCACGCGCGCATATACGGTTCCATCGAAAAACTCACAAGCGGGACACCCGTGACAAACCTGAATATCGCAATTCCGGCGTTGGACGTCGACGCCGTCGATGAATACATCGAGCTGCTGCAGCGTCCCAATTATAAGAGCATGAAACTGGCGGGGACGCTCGGGGTGAACGGAACGATGAAGGGGCTCGTCAGCGATCCGGAACTCTCC
>CBFDAY010000170.1:0-6500 GCA_965602895.1 uncultured bacterium | reverse complement strand
AGCCAATACATAGATTCGGTATGACCGAGAGTTTTTTCATCATTCCCCTCTAACGCCGTGAACCCGAGACCTCATTATCCTGACGAAAACGCCACCGAAAACTACATCAAGAATTATATAGCATCTTTCCGCCATATTGCAAAACCCTTGAATGCGCTAAATCGGGGCGCCACTACTAAGAGTCCTGAGCATTTGCGCAATCCCGAGCGATCTGATAGAATTTATGTGGTGAATCACCCTCTCCAACCGCATGGCTATTGTCCCTGCCGAATTTTCAGGAGGCGCCCAAAAAGTGGCTGGCTTAGACTTGCTCGTCGAGCGTGCGCAACGAGGGCCCATCGGGACGATGCGCCGAGGACGGGCTCCCGATAAACGCTGCCGGAATCAATAAAATGGACATATTCGACGATTGCATAAGGGAAATCCGGGAATGGTTCCGGCGCAGGGATAGCGAGGGGAAGGCTCGGCGATTCGAGGCACGCCCCCCCGTCAAGAATCCGGACACAGACGAAGGAGGTTCCGACCGCGGCGGAACGCGATCGACAATAATCTTCAAAGAGGACACGCGGCTCGAACTCGGCCATCCCTCTGCCGGCTCATGCGCGGGGACACTGGCGACGCGCGACGCTTCGCTCGTCGAAGACGGCCGGATCACGCTGGTCGGCCCGGACGTGGGAGAGACCGACCGGGAAATACTGCCGTTCGCGCAAATTGCGCTCGCATATAGCGAGGACGACATCGAGAACACATGCTCGACAATGGACCGCGTGCTTCACGCCTCGGCCCAGATCGACGGATACATGCTCCGCAGCGTGCCCGACATGATATGGGCCCGCGTGAGCAACGAGGCCGCCGACTCGGGCTTCTCGATTCGCGAACTGGGCTCGCAACTGGTCGCCTCGCTTGCCGACCAATGCCCGGGGATCGGCAGATCGGAGATATTCTTCGTGACAAGCAGCCGCGAGGACATATCGCAGCTCAATGAGATAGTCGGTCCCGCACGCAGCAAACTGCGGAAGCTCCGGGCGTTCGGTCGCAGCGAAGACGGCACGTATGAGTGCGACATATCGCTCGACTGCAACGAGTGTCCCGAAAAGCCCGTGTGCGACACAATAAGAGACGTGATAACCATTCGCAAAGGCGATCGCATAATCACGTTCGGAGGCAACGCGAAGAGCGAGACCGAGGAATAGGCCCGACAGAGTATTTGGAACGGAATCCGCAGGAATTATGGAAGCTGAAAAGACAAAAAACAGGCTGATAGCCGTCTGCGGCAAAGGCGGCAGCGGAAAGACCGCCCTGACCGCTCTCTTGACCAAGCATATCCTGCAGAGCGCCCGCGCCAGGCTGCTTGTCATCGACGCCGACCCCACGATGAACCTTCCGGC
The DNA here is from genome assembly GCA_965602895.1 of uncultured bacterium. Lineage (GTDB taxonomy): Bacteria > Abyssobacteria > SURF-5 > SURF-5 > SURF-5 > CBDUSG01. Next base: position 5,112 of record CBFDAY010000170.1, on the reverse strand, counting down.
AACGCTCGGCGTCGAGGTGAAAAAGACGGTCAACGATATTCGAGAAAGTATAATCCGGGAAGCCCGCTCGGCGGGGAAAACGGAAAAAGAGCACATCGCGCGCTCCCTCGATTTCATGCTCTTTGAGGCGCTTATCGAGGCGGAGAGGTTCACCCTTCTCGTGATGGGCCGGCCCGAATCGGTCGGCTGCTACTGCCCCGTGAACGCACTCCTCAGAGACGGCATCGAGACACTGGCAAAAAGCTTCGACACGATCATTATCGACGGCGAAGCCGGCGTGGAACAGATCAGCAGGCAGGTGATGCGAAGCGTGGACACACCGATAATCGTGTCCGACATCTCCGCCCGCGGACTCAATACCGCGTCCATGATACGAGACGCCATCGAGTCACACGATATTATCAAATATAGGAGGCTGGGCCTTGTGCTCAATCGCGTGCGCGGCGATGCGGATGCAATGCAGGAACGCGTCAAACAGACCGGCCTCGAATTGCTCGGCTCGATACCCGAGGACGAAAACATCACGCGTTTCGACATGGAAGCGCGCCCACTGCTTCAGCTTCCCGAAGATTCCCCCGCATCTATCGCAGCCGGCAACATTCTCGCGAAAATCTGAGGCCTTCGCGATACGTCTCATATCCCTTCATTTCATCTCTGAATTGACATAATCCCTTTATTCTGTTATACTTACTTAAGAAACGGGGAGTGCTCAATATTTAGGCAACACAAATGATCGAAACAAAAAAACAGAAGCTGGAGCAGATTCTCAAGGGTCTGAAAAGTGTGGTGGTCGCCTTTTCGGGCGGGGTTGACAGCACATTGCTGCTCAAGGCCGCCCTTGATACCCTCGGAACCGATAACGTGTTGGCGGTCACGGCCACTTCCCTGACTTATCCCGAGCGCGAACTCGAAGAGGCCCGCAGCCTCGCCGTCCGGCTCGGCGCCCGGCACATAGTCGTCGAATCCGAGGAAACCGATATTCCCGAGTTCATCTCGAATCCGCCGAATCGCTGTTATTACTGCAAACGTGAGCTGTTCGGCAAGCTGACGCAGATCGCGCAGGAGAATGGGATGGCGGTGGTCGTCGATGGCTCGAATTTCGATGACTGCTCCGATCATCGGCCCGGAAAATATGCGGCGAGGGAACTGGGTGTGCGCAGCCCGCTTATGGAGGCAGATCTTACGAAGGAAGAAATCCGCGGGCTTTCGCGCTCGCTGGGACTTCCGACGTGGGACAAACCCGCGCTCGCGTGCCTCTCCTCGCGCTTTCCCTACGGGACGGCGATCCTGCCCGAAAAACTCGAGCAGGTCGGCGCCGCCGAGGAATTCCTGAGGCAGAAGGGATTCCGCCAGATACGCGTCCGCCATCATGACGATACGGCAAGGATAGAGATAGGGCGCGACGAGTTTGCGCTGTTTTTTGAGGAATCGCTGATCTCAGAGGTTGTGACCGAATTCAAGCGTATCGGCTACAAGTACGTCACGCTCGATCTGGAAGGCTATCGCACAGGAAGCATGAATGAGGTGCTCCTGATTGCCCGAGATGAATGATCCCCAAGCCAATCCCTCCAAAGTATCGACCCGCCTGAATCCGCCGGAAATAGAGGCCCTCCTGGCCATATCCGAAAAACTCGGCGCCTCGCGCGACCTTTCGGAAACATTTCAGCAGATCATGGAAATCCTGGCCTCCAGATTCGGGATGGAGCGAGGCACGCTCACGCTGCTTGATCGCGATACGAAAGAACTCATGATTCGCGTGGCGCATGGCCTCACGGAGGAGGAGATCGGGCGCGGGAAATACAAGATCGGCGAAGGGATAACGGGAAAAGTCGTTGAAACGGGCGGCCCGGTTGTCGTGCCGAGCATAGGACGGGAACCCCTTTTCCTCGACCGAACGGGGGCCCGCCGCAACATAGATAGAGATAATATAGCGTTCCTGTGCGTCCCGCTGAAGCTGCGGGGCGAGGTCGTCGGCGTTTTGAGCGTCGACAAGGTGCGCTCGGGCGACGACACGCTCGAAAGCGATCTGCGGCTGTTGACAATAATCGCCTCGATGATCGCTCAGGCCGTGCGCGTGCATGCCGCCATCGGGGAAATCGTCGCTCTCAAGGAGCGGACCGACCGCATATTGGCGGGCATGCCCGACGGCGTCCTCGTCCTCGGCCCCACGGCGCTGGTGCTGACGGTCAACGAGGCCGCCGAACACTTCTTCGGATTCACTCGCGCCGAGGTGAGCGGCAAACATTACATCGACGTTTTCGCCGACCACAAGAGCGTCAGAAACATAATCGACCGGATATACGATGACCCGGATGCCGCGAATGCGCTCGAGACACAAATAGCGCGTCCCGGCGCCAAGCCCATGCCGGTCGCGATAACGTGGTCGCTGCTGGCGGACGAGCCCGAGGGCAACCAGACGATCGTGGTCAACGTTCACGACCTTACCGAGGTCAAACGGATCGAGCGTCAATGGCGCCGCGGCCAGAGGTTGGCGGCGCTGGGCACAATGGCGGCGGGTGTGGCGCATGAGGTGCGGAACCCGCTCGGCGGCCTCCGCGGGGCATCGCAGCTTCTTGCGCGCGAGACGAGCGAGAACCCAAAGCTCAAGGGTTTCCTCGACGTGATAGTGCGTGAGGTCGACCGCCTCGATCGGACGGTGGAACAGTTGCTGGACCTTGCCCGCCCGATGAAGTCGGAGATGGCCGCAATCAACATCGAGGACGTTGTCGAACGCGCGCTCGCAGTGGTAAGGCCACAGTTGAAAGAGGCCGGCGTCAGTGTCGAGAAAATCATGGCGGCACCGCCTGGGCGGATACGCGCCAACGCCGCGCAACTGACCCAGGTGTTTCTGAATCTCTTTTTGAACGCGCTGCAGGCAATGCCGGGCGGCGGGACGCTCACTATCGATATCCAGGCGAGGACCGGCGCCGACGCTCCGGCCGTGATCGCGAAGGTCAGCGACACCGGCCACGGCATGTCGCAGCAAACGCTCGAGCATCTTTTCATGCCCTTTTACACAAACCGGGAAAAAGGCACAGGGCTCGGCCTTGCCATCTCACACAAGATCGTGGAAGAACACGGGGGCGCGATAGATGTGAGCAGCGAAGAAGGCAAAGGATCGACTTTTACAATTTCGCTGCCCGCGCTCTGACCTCACACAGAGAAAGCCGACGACATGAAACCCAAGATTCTCATTGCCGATGACGATGAGAGCATGCGCTGGGTGCTGACAAAGGCGTTCGGCCCGCCTCAATACGAGCCGGAGGCGGTGGCCGACGCCGACGCCGCGCTCGAGAAGCTTCGCGAGTCGCGCTGCGACGTGCTCCTCATGGACATACGGATGCCGGGCATGAGCGGGTTGGAGGCGCTGTCTCAGGCCAAGCTGATACAGCCGGACCTGGCCGTGATAATCATTACTGCCTACGGCACCATGATGACGGCGATCGAAGCAATGAAGTGGGGCGCATACGACTATATCACCAAGCCGTTCGACGTCGAGGAACTGGAGATGATAGTCCAGAGGGCGCTCAAGGCGCAGGCTCTCGCCCGTGAAAATCGCGAGCTTCGGGCCAACCTGCGCAAAAAGTACGACATCAACAACCTCGTCGGCGGTTCCGAAAAGATGCAGCAGATATACAAGGCGATCGGACGCGTCGCCGACAAGGACGTGACGGTGCTCATCCAGGGTGAGAGCGGCACCGGGAAAGAACTGGTGGCGCGCGCAATCCACTACAACAGCGGGCGCGCCACTGGGCCTTTCGTTCCCGTCAACTGCGTCGCGATCCCCGAAAACCTGCTCGAAAGCGAGATGTTCGGCCATGTCAAGGGCGCGTTCACGGGGGCCACCGCGAACCGCGCCGGAAAGTTCGAGCAGGCGGAGGGAGGCACCCTGTTTCTGGACGAGGTGACCGACATCGGGCTCGACCTGCAGGGAAAACTGCTGCGGGCGCTGCAGGAGCAGGAGATCGAGCGCGTCGGCGGCGAGGGCGCGATAAAGCTGGATGTGCGCGTCGTCGCCGCGACCAATCGCGTCGTCGCGCAAGAACTGAAAGAAGGAAGGTTTCGTGAGGACCTCTATTACCGCCTGAACGTGGTTCCGATCGTACTTCCGCCGCTGAGGGAGCGAAGTGAGGATATCCCCGAGCTGGCATCCTATTTTATCGGGCGATTCGCCGAGGAAATGAATATCGAGCCCCGCACGATCGAGCCCGCGGCGATCGAGCTGCTGCAATCGTTCGACTGGCCGGGCAATGTGCGCGAGCTTGAGAACCTGCTCAAGAGGATAATGGTCATGCAAAGCGATCAGGCAATCACGCCGGATCACGTAACACTCGCCATGCCGCAGTCGCCCACTACGAAGTCCGAGTCCGTGTCGCCCGCCTCATGGGATGACCTCGTCGAGCACGAACTGCGTTCGCGTGAAGGCAAGGGGAAGCTTTACGACCTGTTGACGGAGAAGCTGGAAAGACCCTTGATCGTCAAAGTCCTCGAAAGGGCCGGGGGAAACCAACTGCGGGCGGCCGAGATGCTGGGAATAAACCGCAACACGCTGCACAAGAAAATGAAGAGGCTCGGCCTGAAATGAATTACTACTCGGAGCAGATAATAGTTGCCATTCTGAGCGCCGCGAAGAATCTCGAAGAATGCGGTGCGTTCGGGCCAACATGAGATCCTTGCAGTGAATGCGACTCAGTGCGTCCGCGAGCGGGCCCGTTACTTCCTTTTCTTTGCCTCCCTCTTGCGCCCTTCCAGAAGCTCGAATTCCCCGGCGGAAACCATGCCGTCGATCCGAGGCATGAATCCGTGGTAGAGATCTTCCAGCGCTTTCCCCATGGCGTTGTCGGCATTGTGATAATTCGGGTATTTTCTCCGGCTGTACTCCAGCACGTGCCAGCCCGTGCGCGAATTCCCGCCGTAGGTCATGGTCCACCGGCTCCAGAGCTGCACATAGCTCTTACCGGCCATATCGCTTTTAAGCGAGCGACAATCAAGCTGCTCCCGCGTCCGCGGGTCTATTATTTCATATTCAAGCCGCGCCCTTGCATCGAGTCGGTCCCCCGACCTGCCGTAAATGAGCGGCTCGCCGTAAGGGCCGCCGAAATCGGGAAGTTC
>CBFDAY010000169.1:0-6513 GCA_965602895.1 uncultured bacterium | reverse complement strand
ATTACTTGCAGTGCGATAATGAAAAGATTGTTGAGATGGCCAAGCAGGCCGTCACACTCATCAAGGAAGCGACGGCCCGGGCCAATTCATTTGAGAAAGACTGGGAAAAACTTTTGCAGGAAGTGAAAAGGCTTCGCGGCAAGATCACCGCGCTGGAAAGCGAGGGCGCCGCGGAGTACGCTTCCGCCGAATTCAAGGAACTCACGGAGATCCGCGAGTCGCTGCTCGAGTGTGTCAACGAGCGCAATGTCGACAAGCTTCGCTCGCTGCTGGACCAAGGCATGGTCATCACCGAGAAAGTGAGCCTGCTCGAACCCGGCAGGAGCCGGGGCCGCGAACAGGTTATTGCAAGCCTCGCGCAGGTTCGCGAAGTCATAGCCCGCGCCCGAAACTCCGGCGCCAAGGAGCATGCGCCCGACGCGCTGAAAGAGGCGTACGACTATCTCGACCAGGCCGAAGCATACGCCCGCCACGCACAGTGGGATGAAGTGCGCGAGTGCCTCTCGTCGGCCGAATCGCATGCGGTCGAGGCCGAGCGCGTCGCGGTGCAGGCGGCCAAAGAGAAAGAACATCTGACGATCAAGCTGCGCGAATCGATTCGGACGGCGATGTCCCTGTTCGAGGAAGCCATCACTCACACTTTCGCGCACGAAGTGATCGAAAACCTCATGCGCGCCAAAGACGTAATAAACGAGACCAAGGCATGCTTTGAAAGCGACGAGCTGGAGCGCGGCATCGGGCTTGGTCAGAACGTCGCCCGACGCATCAGGGACGAGATTATCCCGCTCGCCGACGAAGCCCAGCGGCTGTGGAGCGAGCTTTACGCGAGGGCAAACTCCGTTTCCGCCCAAATCCAGGCCATAGACATTTCCCTCGCACTCAAGATTTCTCCCGAAAAGATGAAGCTGCTTTTCCGGAGCGAGCGCGAGATGGTCTCGGCGCTCTGCGAGCGAGACCGAGGGAAGCTCACCGAAGCGGTCTCCATCTGCGAGGGGCTGGCCGATGAAATTCGCCAACGCCTGGCCGCCGCACAGGACAGCCTGCGGGACGTCGAGAGCGTTCTCGAAGAAGTAGATGCGTTGCTGGCTTCCACCGCGGCCTCCGGCATAGACGAGGAAGTGGCCCCGGCCTACGACGGCGCGAGACGACTGGTCGAAGAAGCGCGAGGCTTCTTCGAGGGTGGCGACGCCGACGAGGCCCTCAGCCGTGCTCAGGCGGCGCGAGTCAAGCTCGAGTCGGAGGTCGTCGAGCCCCGGGATGCCGCTCAGCGTGAGTGGAACGAACTCTCGCTGAAGGCTATCGAGGTTTCCGAGCGGATTCAGTCCATGAACATTCCCCTTGTGCTGAGGGTGGCGCCGGAAAAAATGGAGATTCTTTTCCAGAAGGAGCGCGACATGGTCGGCTCCCTCTCCGAACGGGATCGAGACAGGCTCGCCGAGGCCGTATCGGTTTGCGAGGGGCTGGCCGATGAAATCCGGCGGCAGATAACCGGCGCCAAGGAGGGACTGAGGCTGGCCGAAGTCGGGATCGAGGACGCCATACGATTCCTCGCTACGGCCGCCGCCTCGGGAATCGACGAGAAAGTCGCTCCGGCCTACGATGAGTCAAGGCGGCTGCTCGAGGAGGCAAAGAACCTGTTCGAGCGCGGAGACGCCGAGGGAGCGCTCGATCGCGCACAGACGGCGCGCATAAAGCTCGAAACCGAGGTCATAGAATCCCAGGACTCGGTGCGGCAGGCGTGGAGAGAGTTGTCTCAAAGGGCTATTGGAGCGTTCGTGAAAATACAGTCCGTCGATGTGCCGATTGCGCTTAAAGCAATACCGGAAAAGATGGAACTCCTTTCCGAGGGCCAGCGTGATATGGCGAGAGCGCTCTGCGAGAGGGACCGCGAAAAACTCGCCGAAGCGATTTCCGCCTGCGAGGGGTTGGGCGAGGAAATAGCGCAGACTGCGGCCGCCGCACAGGACGGCTTGCGGCGGGCGGACGTCGCTATCCGGGATGCGGAGGCGCTGCTCGCATCCGCGGCCGAAACGGGCATAGACGAAAAAGTGGCTCCCGCCTATGCCGAGGCGGGACGCATTCTGAGCGAGGCAAGGAACTTGCTCGAATTCGGGAACGCCGATGTCGCGCTCGAGCGCGCACGGACGGCGCGGGCCAAGCTTGAGGCGGAGGTCGTTGAGCCTCAAGACATGGCGCGCGAGAAGTGGATTGAGTTGTCTCCGCGGGCGAAGGAACTCCTGGACAAAACCGAACGGGCATGCTCGGCCGACGCCATGCGTTTTTGCCCCGACCTGGTTCGTACCCTGCGCGCGCATGCGGCCGGGATTGTGTCTGCGGTCACCGCCCGTGACATGGAAGGGCTGGAGTCTGCCGTTAACGAGGTTGGGAAAGACCTGGAATCGCTTTCCGGCGCGATCGGGGCCGTGAAAGAGGAATGCCACAAGGATCTTTCCGCCCAGCTTGCCGAGGTCGAGGAGGCGGTGCAGACGGCGGTGCAGAGGTGCGCGGGCAACTATTCGCCGGACATGCTGGAGGCCGCGTACCTGGACCTGAACCGGATAAAGGACAGCCTCGTCGAGGGATCGGAGGCGCTGACCGCGGAGCTGGAAAACCAGCTCACGCGAGATCTGGCGATCACCCGAACGAAGGTGTGGCAGGTCGAATTCATGCGCGAGCGAATCGAGCGCGAACGCGAGGAAAACCTCAATCAGCTACGGCTCAAGCTTGACTCGGCGCGAGAGAGCATCGACGCGTGCGCGGGGCTCGATTTCGTCGGCGAATCCTCCCCGCTTATCCAAAAGGCGCGCTCGCTGCTCGAGCAGGTCGACAGTCTGATAATAGAGGGGGATATAGAAGAGGGCTTCGAATGTATTCGCCGGAGCGACGCCCTGGCCGATCAGAGTCGGGCCGAAGCCGAGGAAAAGGAGGCCGAGTGGCGCGGGGTCGCCGAGCGGCTCGGCGCCGAGGATTCGCCGCATCGGACGGCCCTTGCCGAGCCTGCGGCGCAAAAAGTCGCCGGAGAGGAATTCAATAAACTCTCCGAGATCGACGCCCAAACCAGGGCGACAATCGACTCCAAAGACCTTGACGCCTTGAAGCGGCACGCCGACGAACTCGCGCAACTTGCGGAGGCCGTGCGGACGCGCCTCGACACGTGGAGAAAAGAGACCGGCGCCCGAATCGAGGAAAAGCTCCAGGATGCGAGGCGTGAAATCGGGCTGGCCGACCTGTTGGGAGCGAAAGGCGCATGCGCGGACGTGCTCAATGCGGCCTCGACCTTCGCCGATATCGCGAGGACATATCTTGACAGGCACGATTTCGAGAATGCCGATCCCGCGGCCGACGACGCGCTCGCGAAGGCCCGCGAGGCCGGCAAGCTGGCCAAGACGAACTCTCAGCGCGAGAGTTCGCTCGCCATTGAGTACATGAAGATCGCCGCCGCCCACATCGCCCAGCAAAACCCCGAAGCCGCAAGAGAAGCCCTCCAGCGCGGCCTCAGCCTTGCCAAATCCGCCGGCGGCGAAGGCGATGAGCCCGCCGACGCCGAAGCCTCACCTGCGCCGGACACGCCCTAGCCCTTCCGCTCGATCCGTCGCGAAACCTTTTCCCACGAGCCTGTGATCAGGAAGCTTTCAAGCAGCCTTATTAGCCTTATACTCCGTTTCATCCTCATCTGAATCATTATATGGAGAACAATTCAAAGCGAGTTAGTTCAAAGTTATTTCATCTTACGCTCAAACTTCCGCGACCCGGAGCTCCGAAAACAACTTTTCCCTGCATTGAAAGATCTTGCATATTCTGCTATAATAAGTCGATTCGTATAAACTCTCACATGGTTTAAACGACTAAGGAAGCAAAAAACAGGAGGTACTCACAGTGCCAGATATCATCGACAAGGAGATCAACGCCATTAAGACGGTGCTTAAGGCTCTTGAGCCCTTGGATCCTAAAGCTCGGCAATCAGTTTTAGAGTACGTTCTTAAACGCCTCGATATTAAGGTGGAGGCTTTCCAAAAACCTCCTCCCGGAGAAACTCCGGTCATGGATGAAAATGAACAGCCCGCGGAAGTTCACATCAAAAATTTAAAGAAAGAGAAGAAGCCTAGGTCTGCGATCGAAATGGCTACCCTCGTCGCGTACTATCTCGCCAATAAAGCCCCTAAAGAGGCGAGAAAACAGACCATTACGACAGAAGACATAGATACTTACTTCAAAATTGCGGAATTTAAACTTCCCACGCAACCGAAGTTCACTCTTCCGAACACAAAGAATGCCGGATATCTAGATGCCATTGGTGGCGGCGAGTATAAGCTGAATCCAGTTGGTTACAACTTGGTAGTGCACAGCATGCCCAAATCGAAGAAGGGTCCTTCTAGCAAAATTTCAAAGCCAAAGAAAGCCAAAAAGAAAACTAAAAAGAAAGCCAAAAAGAAAGCCAAAAAGAAAACCTCTAACAAGAGATAGTAATGATTACTCAATTGCTCTATAGGCTAAAGACTGTTGCGGCCGCGATAAAAAAGAGCGAATCAATTAACATCAATAATGCTACCCTCAAGCAAGAAGTAATTTCGGTTGGGGCCTACTATTTTAAGGAATGCAGAACTGATGTAAACAGAATCCTAAACGATAAGAAAGCCTTGGCTGAATTTGATGAGGGTTGGCAGCGTCTCATTAGACTGGCTCATGAGAACAATAATAAAAGATCTTATGATATTCTTTTAAAACAGCTTCTCAAAAAAACCAAGGAATTGTCAGTTGCCAATTACGCCTCAGTTCCTACTCTCGACGATATCTCACTCTAAAGCTGAGGCAATTCTTATCGCTACCCTTGATGAACTGATTCCATCAGCCGCTCAGTCTTATCGGCAGGGTCTGTTTGACCTCAACTCACTAGAGGAACGATTCTCCTACAAGGGAACAGCATGCGAGTTTCGAGAGTCCTTACGTGAAACACTTGACCTTCTCGCGCCAGACGAAGAGGTAAGAAAACAGTCTGGGTTTAAACTAGAACGGGATCGCAGTGGGCCAACTATGAAGCAGAAAGTACGCTTTATTCTAAAGTCCCGGGGCCAGACTAAGAACAAAAGGACGGTCGCTGAAAAATCCGTCGAGCTTATCGAAAGTTTGTGTGGGGATATTGCGCGCGCCGTGTATGACCGCGCCTCAATTTCCACTCATGTTCTAACGACCAGGGAGGAATGATCATCCGGTTGAAGCGATATTTGGATGCTATTTTCTTTGATATTCTTGAAATAGGCCAGAGAGAATAGAGGTCTTGAATAGAGTCGGACATTTGAGAGGCTTTGTTTACTGTTTGCCTTTATAGATTGCTTTTCTCATTCCCAGATACCACGCTTCCTATCTTCCCGCCCCGTTATTGATTAGACACATTATCAAGAACTCACCAAAGCAATGCCAGAAAAAGAAAACCCGCCCGACCGTCAAGCCGAGCGGGGTTTTGAAATCTTTATGCGACCGATTTTACACGGAATTGCAGGGTATAAGAACTATTTTGTTGCTGTCGTCCATGTCCTCGACCATCTGCGCAAATTTCTTCAGGGGTACCGCAAAAGCGAGCCGCCGCCCACATCGCCCAGCAAAACCCCGAAGCCGCAAGAGAAGCCCTCCAGCGCGGCCTCAGCCTTGCCAAATCCGCCGGCGGCGAAGGCGATGAGCCCGCCGACGCCGAAGCCTCACCTGCGCCGGACACGCCCTAGCCCTTCCGCTCGATCCGTCGCGAAACCTTTTCCCACGAGCCTGTGATCAGGAAGCTTTCGTCCATGTCCTCGACCATCTGCGCAAATTTCTTCAGGGGTACCGCGAAGGAGAGAACGCCGTCTTTCACGAACGGTCTTGCGGACACGTCGAACATGCCAAGGACCGCCCGCGGCTCTTCGCACTCGCGCTCGGCGAGCGGGTAGCTGATGATGCTGCCACAGCCGGAGCAAAACGGCGCGATGACGGCCTGCTGGTCGGACGAGGGGAAGTTGGCAAGCGTAAACAGGCCCGAGAGCACGTCTGGCGGCGCGAAAAAAATAGCGGCCAGCGGCTTGTCGGCCTCGTCGAGTTTGTCCCATCGTTTGAACACTATGTATTTGCCCTCGGCCGGCGGCACGGGCATCCTTTTCACGTACTCCTCGACAAGCCCGGGCGTTTTCTTGTAGCGTTCGCCCTCCAGCTTACCGGGGATTCCGCATGAGAGAAAATACTTGAAGTTGGGATTGTCCTCGGACGGGAACCCGCAGTAGCGCGTGCCGCCGAAGCAGCCGAACGTTTCCCGGGTGAAAGAAAGCGTCTTCCCTTTGCGCACGGCGCCGAGCTGGCCTATCATGCACGTGAACCCCTCGACCGGCCGCAGATACTCGGCATACTTCTCATCGTCCGAGTAATAGAAGACAAATGGCATCTCCGCGTTTTTGAAATACTTCTTCCATTTATCCGTGAAATTTTCTTTAAAACGCTGATCCATGATGTTTTTCCCTTATGATGTCCCGGTGACCTTTTCGGCAGAGT
>CBFDAY010000168.1:0-6524 GCA_965602895.1 uncultured bacterium | reverse complement strand
CGAGGGCAAAACGGTAAAGGTCGGGATCTCCGACTACGCCCAGGATCAGCTCGGAGACATCACGTTCGTTGAGGCGCCCGAGGTCGGCGATACCTTCGAGCGCGACGAGGAGTTCGGAACGCTGGAATCGACCAAGGCCGTCTCCGAGACGCGGATGCCGATCGCCGGCGAGGTTGTTGCCGTTAACGCCGCTCTCGAGGAATCGCCCGACCTGGTGAACCGGAGCCCTTACGACGATGGATGGATAATCGAGGTCAAGCCGAAGGACCCGGCCGACCTGGACGCGCTGATGAACAGGGATGAATATATTGAGATGCTCAAGGGGATGGAATAGATGCGTTACCTGCCGCATACCGAAGAAGACATCGCCTCGATGCTGAAAGCGATAGGGGCCGAAAGCCTGGACGCCCTCTTTTCGATGGTGCCAAAAGATTGCCTCTTTACCGGAGAGCTTAGCCTGCCTGAGGCGCTCAGCGAATGGGATCTTCGAGAACACATCTCCGCCCTCGCCGACACCATGGCCGCAGGCCGGGGTTATAAGGCATTCATAGGGGCCGGCAGTTACGAACACTATATCCCGGAATCGGTATTTTATCTTCTTGGCCGCTCCGAGTTTTCAACGGCCTACACCCCCTACCAGCCGGAAATGAGCCAGGGCACCCTCCAGGCCATCTATGAATACCAGACCCTCGTGAGCCGGCTGCTGGGCATGGAGGTGGCGAACGCCTCGCTCTACGACGGCGCCACGGCCCTGGCCGAGGCATTGCTCATGAGCATCCGCATAACAAGGCGAGGCAGGGTCGCCGTCTCCAAGGCCGCCCACCCCCTGTATCGCCGCGTGGTCCGGACGTATTTCGAGCCGACCGGATATGAAATGGTCGAACTCGATTATCTCGAAGACGGCAGTACGGACATTTCAGCCATCGCCGGAGAGGATGATCTGGCGGCGGTCGCCGTTCAGTCGCCCAATTTCTTCGGCGTGATCGAAGATCTTCAGGCCGCCGGGGAAAGAATACATGAAAAAAACGCGCTCTTCGTCGTCTCGTTCACCGAGCCGCTGGCCTACGGGCTACTGAAGAATCCCGGCGAGCAAGGGGCCGACATCGCCTGCGGAGAGGGCCAGAGCCTGGGCATCCCGCAATCATACGGAGGGCCCGGCCTGGGGATGTTTGCCGGCAAGATGAGTCACGTGCGCAACATGCCGGGCCGCCTCGTGGGTCAGACTACGGATGCCGACGGGGAAAGAGGCTTCGTCCTTACGCTCGCCACGCGCGAGCAGCACATCCGCCGCGAAAAGGCGACCTCAAACATCTGCACCAACAACAGTCTCTGCGCGCTGGCATCCGCCATGTATATGGCTTCGCTCGGCGGCGGAGGATTCCGTGAACTCGCCGCCCTGAATCATGACAAATCCGAATATCTGAAAGACAGGCTGAAAGAGGCGGGATGCGAGATCGCCTTCACCGGCCCGACCTTCAACGAATTCGTCGTGAAATTCCCGGGCGGTTTTGATGGAGCCCACGAGCGCCTGCTTGAAAGGAAAGTGATTCCCGGACTTGCGCTGGCCCCATATTATCCCGAGTTGGCGGGCAAATACCTCTTGTGTGTGACCGAAGTGAGAACCAGGGCCGACATGGATGCGCTCGTCTCGGAGGTGAGAAGATGAAAAAGTTCCCCGGTGACTCCGGCCTGGTCTTTAACGAGCCGCTTCTTTGGGAAAGAGGGAAAAAAGGGCGCTCGGGGATGAGCCTTCCCCGGCGCGATGTCGATTCCTCCCCCCTGGACAAAGGTCTTACAGGCGAGGGGCCCGATTTCCCGGGCCTCAGCGAGATCGACGTCGTGCGCCACTATACCAGGTTGTCACAATGGAACTTCGGCGTGGACTCCGGCATGTATCCGCTGGGTTCGTGCACGATGAAGTACAACCCGAAAATCAACGAGAAGATGGCCGGCCTGCCGGGATTCGCCGGGGCCCACCCGCTGCTGCCGAGCGAGTTGTCTCAGGGAGCGCTGAGGCTGATGTCCGAATTGAAGCGATTCCTGGCGGAGATCACCGGAATGGAGGCCGTCTCGCTGCAGCTCGCCGCCGGCTCACACGGCGAACTCGCGGGAATGCTTATCTTTCACGCATATCACAAGAGCAAGGGCGAGGCGCGATCGAAGGTCATTGTGCCGGATACAGCCCATGGGACAAACCCCGCCAGCGCCGCCCTCTGCGGGTACAAGCCCGTGCCCGTGAAGTCCAACGAACTGGGAATCCTTTCGCCGGAGGCCGTCGCCGAAGTCATGGACGAGGACACGGCGGGAATCATGATAACCAATCCCAACACGCTCGGGCTCTTCGAGGAGAACATAATTAAGATAGCCGAGATCGTCCACGATAAAGGGGGGCTCGTCTATGGCGACGGGGCCAATATGAACGCCACTATGGGCATCGTCCGCATGGGCGACATCGGAATTGACGTTCAACACCTGAATCTTCACAAGACCTTTTCCACTCCGCACGGCGGAGGCGGGCCCGGCTCCGGCCCGATTTGCGTCAAGAAGCATCTGGAGCCGTTCCTGCCCGTTCCCCGCGTGGTCGAGGATGATGGCGTTTATTCGCTCTCGGAGGATTTTCCGCAATCCATCGGCAGGCTGCATGCGTTTTACGGAAATTTCGGTATCATGGTAAGAGCTTACAGCTACATCATCACCATGGGCCGCGACAACCTCAAGAAGGCCAGCCGGCTCGCCGTTCTCAACGCCAATTATGTAAAGGAAAAGCTCAAAGGAGTCTTCGAGCTACCCTATGATCGTCCCTGTATGCACGAGTGTGTCTTTTCCGACAAATTTCAAAAAGAATATAAAATCACGACATTGGATATGGTGAAGCGGCTCATAGACTACGGGTTTCATCCTCCCACCGTGTATTTTCCGCTGGTTGTGGACGGCGCGATAATGGTGGAACCGACGGAGACCGAGTCAAAAGAGGACCTCGACTTGTTCATTGAAGCGTGCAAGGCCATCGTCAATGAGGCAAAGCTCGACCCCGAACTGCTTCGGGCCGCCCCGACAAGGTCTCACGCGAGAAGAATGGATGAGACCCAGGCGGCCAGGCATCCCCGCCTCAGGGGTTAGGCTGGCGGGGGCAGGCATCCCGAGAGCGATGGACGCTGAAATGTCGGAGAGCGAGAAGACAGGAAAATGGCTGTACGTCGATTTGCCCGTGACGGACTACGTCGAGGCGTGGGAGTTCCAGAAAGAGTTGGCCGCTGCAAGAGCGGACGGGAGAATCGATAGGAACATCGTGCTGGCGCTGGAGCACCCCGGCGTCTTCACAATCGGCCGCAGAGGAGGGCGTCAGAGCCTGAAGGTTACTGATGAATTCCTCAAGGAGGCGGGCGCTCCGGTCATCGAGGTTGAGCGTGGCGGCGATATTACATATCATGGGCCGGGACAGATCGTCATCTATCCTATCGTAAACTTGGAGGCCGCAAAACTGCAGATAGGCGAATTCATTACTCTGCTCGAGGAAGTGATGCTCAAAACAGCCGCCGCCTGGGGTGTTACCGCCGAGAGAAACAGCCTGAACAGGGGTGTCTGGGTCGGCAACAACAAGATGGGAAGCATAGGCATCTGCGTCCGGCGCGGAGTCTCCTTCCACGGCCTGTCGCTTAACGTCAACCTGTCCCTCGAGCCTTTCGAATGGATCAGGCCATGCGGCCTTCGAGGCATTGGAATGACGTCTCTGGAACGGGAACTCGCGCGCAAGCTGCCGATGGACGAGGTTCGCAAAATAATGATGCGCGGCATCGAGGAAGTATTCCGGGTGGAACTTATTCAAACGGACTTGTCGGAGCTTAAATCCCTGTTCGAGTCGGCCGATGAGCCCAATCCGGATGCGGCCGGGCGAGACGACGCGCCTCCATATTCTCAATCAAAGGGAGCGGGCAAATGAAAGAATATAGAATTCTCTTCCTGGTGGGGAAAGACAGGCCTGGCATCGTCGATGACGTTTCCACCTTCCTCTTCGAGCGAAGCGCAAATATAGAAGACAGCCGCATGGCCGCCATGGGAGGCCGATTCTCAATAATGACCCTGTTCTCATGCGATTCTGAGCAACTGGAATCCATCGAGGACGGACTGGACGACCTCAGGAGTCTGGGCTTTGAAATCTCCATACACGAAGCCGAAGATCCGGCGGCCATTCCTCAAAAGGCCGAACTGCCATTGAGGTTCGAGGTCGTCGCGATGGATCACCCCGGGATCGTGCAAAAGGTCGTTTCGATGCTTCATCGGCACAATGTCAACATCCAATCCTTGAATACCCACACAACGAGCGCTCCGCTCTCGGGAGCGCCCTTGTTCGATCTTACGATCGAGGCCGCCGTCCCCGCAGGAGAGCCGCTCGCCAAGGTGAAGGAAGAACTCTCGAAACTCGCCGCAGAGGAAAACCTCGACCTGAACTACCTGAAGTAATCCGGGAACATAATACCTGTTTTCTGCTTTCGGGCAGCGGGCCTCCACTACGCCCCCTGTGTTTCCGGCAGGGTGCTTCCCCCGTCGATGACAATCTGAGTGCCGGTGATATAGGATGACTCGTCGGAGGCGAGGAAGGCCGCCAGCTCGCCTATCTCGAGGATGTTTCCGAGTCTCCCCATGGGTATGCCCGCCGCGACCATGTCGAGTATTGCATCCGGGTTGTCGGGACTATATTTCGCCGCGCCCTGTTCGACCATCGGAGTCCTTATCATGCCGGGACAGATGGCGTTGACGGTTATGTTTTCCTTGACCACTTCCATGGCGAGCGCCTTTGTGAAGCCCCAGACGGCCCCCTTGGTCATGGCGTAGGCCGCTTCGCCCACGTCGGCGACCATCGGGCCGGTCACGGACGACATGTTGATGATCCTGCCGTAGCCGTTGTCTTTCAGGTGCGGCAGCACGGCCTTTGTGCTGTTCCAGACGCCCTTGATATTGACGTCGAGCTGAAAGTCCCTGTCCTCGTCGCTCATGTCGAGGAACCCGATAAGGCGCACGACTCCGGCATTGTTGCAGAGGATGTCGATTTTCCCCTGGTCCCCCGCGATTTCGGCGGCGGCCGCTTCGCACCGGTCGAATTCTCGCACGTCAACTTTATGAGCGCTCGCCTTGAAGCCCTCGGATTTGATCGCCTCGGCGGTCTCGACCACCTTGTCCGAGATGTCCCACATGGCAACATGCGCGCCGTGCTTTGCCATCACCCGTGCAATGCCTTCGCCGTTGCCCATCGCGGCGCCCGTGATCACAGCCACTCTTCCATCTAACTTGCCCATTTTGCCTCACCTTTCCCAGTCGCTGCCATTCGACACTAGTAGCCCACCTTATACATCACGTAATCCCTGAATCCGGTGGTCACTCTTATGTATCCGCTGAGATTCGCGTCGAGTTCTTCATCGCCCGTATCAACCAACAGAGGCCTGTTCGCCAATGATACCAGCTTTTCCTTCGTGGCGATGACGGTGATGTTGTCGACGCCCACCTCCCGTATGACGGCGGGGCTGATCTGCTGGTTGCCGCGACCGAATATGTGCCCCTGCCCGCCGATGGCCGTGACCACAATCCTGGCCTTGTTTCCCTTGATTATCTGCATCAATCGCTCTTCTGTCACGTCGCTTGCCACAAGCTCCTTGCTTCGCACGACGTCGACGCCAAGCAACGTATTTTCCAGGCCAAGGCGATCCATGATGACCCTGGTCGTTGTGCCCGGGCCAATGATGTAGTAGCAATTGTCCGCGCTATCCATGCTGTTGATGACGTCGCCGGCCATTCCATGCAACGCCTCTTGCTCCGTGCGAAAGCCACCGGCTTTGACGCTTTGAACAAACCTCTTTTCTTCGGGAACGAGGAGATAGCCATAGAGTTTGGCCGAGACCACACCTTTACGGAAGGCCTCTTCATCGATGTCCATTACCTCCGCCTCTTTGGTATTCGACAGCCTGTCCTCGAGAAACATGGCTGCGACTTCCCCGGCGCTCCGGGGCGTCACGGCATACACGGCGGAATGTATCTTCACCCCCGTCGGAATTCCAAGAACCGGCACGCTCGTTCCGACTGCGTCCTGGACGTTTCGCGCGGTTCCGTCCCCGCCCGCAAACAGGATCAGGTCCACCCCGGCCGCCGCCATCTCCCGGGCGGCGTCTTGTGTGTCGTCGGCGGTTGTGGCGCCGCTTGCAATTGTTCCGACGACCTTTGGGCCGATGCCTGCTTCGCGGCATTCGTCTTCACCCATCTCGGCGGGATAGGCAATGACTTCTATGTTGTCCTTGAGCCTCGACACGACCTTGAGCGCCTCGACGGCGCGGCGCGGCGACTCGGGCTTTGCGCCCAATTCCGTCGCGCGACGCAGGATTTCAGCGCCGTCGCTTCCTTTAAGTCCAACGCGGCCGCCCATCCCGGCGACCGGGTTGATGATGATGCCAAGCTTCTTCATTTACAAACACCGATTGGTGCTCTGGGTACAGTCCCTATTCTACGAATCCAAAAGACGGGATTCCGTAAATAGG